>NZ_WHNU01000056.1:0-64292 GCF_009362305.1 Burkholderia sp. BE17 | reverse complement strand
ACGCGCGCAACCGCGCGGCATCGCGCGTGACCAGCGTCGGCGCGACGAATTGCGGAAACTCGCCGATCGCCAGCTTCTCCGAATGGTCGCGGATCGACTGCGGCTTGTTGAACACGCGCGCGCCCGCGCGCTCGGCCAGTTCGAGCATCCACGTGGCCGTCACGTACTCCATGTCGAACGGCGGATCCTTGCGCATCAGCACCGCGCCGAACGACGTCATTTGACGGGATTCAAGCGCGGCCGCCTCGTACCACGGATGGCGATGCAGGTCGGCCGTATCGCCGACGATCGTCACGCGCTGCACGTCCGCCTCGACGCCCGACCCCGTCCACGCAAGCTGGTGCGGCTCGCACGTGTAGATCACGTGCCCGCGCCGCGCGGCCTCCGCCATCATCGCGTAGGTCGAATCCTTGTAGATCTTGAAGCGCTCGAGCGGGTCGGCGATAAAGAGAATATCCATGCGAATCCTGTGCGTAGCGAAGCCCGGTTACACCTGGATGGCTTCGGGATCGGTCTTTTCCAGTTCGATCGACGACGCGATCAGCGACAGCCGCGCGACGACGCCGTACATGTAGAAACGGTTCGGCGGCGCGGCGCCCGGCTTCGCGCCGGCATCCGGCAGCGCGGTGTGCTCGAAGCCGAGCGGCACGTAGTGCATGCCGGGCGCGTTCAGGTTCTGGTCGCGCTCGCGACCGCCGTGCGTGCGGTAGAAGCCGCCGACCACGTAGCGGTCGATCATGTACACGACGGGCTCGGCCACTTCGTCGCCGACGCGCTCGAACGTATAGACGCCTTCCTGCACGATCACGTCGCGCACCGCGAGGCCGGCCTTCGACTCGGCCATCTGCGCGCGCTCGGCCTTCGACATGCGGCCGATCTCGGCCGCGTCGTGCACGGTCATCACGCCGCGCCCCGCCGTGCCCGCGTCGGCCTTCACGACGACGAACGGCTTCTCGCTGATCCCGTATTCGCGGTACTTGCGCGCGATCTTCTTCAGCACGCCGTCGATCGCGTCGGCGAGCGCCTGCTCGCCTTCATGGCCCTGCCAGTCGACGCCTTCGACGTGCGCGAAATACGGATTCACCATCCATGGATCGACGCCGACCATCTTCGCGAACTTCTTCGCGACGTCGTCGTAGCACGAGAAGTGCGTCGACTTGCGGCGCACGGCCCAGCCCGCGTGCAGCGGTGGCAGCAGGTACTGCTCGTGCAGGTTTTCCAGCACGGCCGGGATGCCGGCCGACAGGTCGTTGTTCAGCAGGATCGAGCACGGATCGAAATTCTTCAGGCCGAGGCGGCGCTGCGAACGCTCGAGCGGTTCGAGCACGATCTTCTGGCCGTCGGCCAGCGTGATCGGCGTCATGTCGGTGATGCTCGGGTCGAGCGAGCCGAAGCGCACGTTCAGGCCGGCCTGGCGCATGATCGTCGCGAGGCGCGCGACGTTTTCCAGGTAGAACGCGTTGCGGGTCGGCAGCTCGGGAATCACGAGCAGGTTCTTCGCGTCCGGGCAGATCTTCTCGATCGCGGCCATCGCGGCCTGTACGGCGAGCGGCAGCACTTCGGACGGCAGATTGTTGAACGCGCCGGGGAACAGGTTCGCGTCGACGGGCGCCAGCTTGAAGCCGGCGTTGCGCAGGTCCACCGAACAATAGAACGGCGGGGTATGTTCCTGCCATTCGAGCCTGAACCAGCGTTCGATCGCAGGCGTCGCGTCGAGGATCTTCTGCTCGAGTTCGAGCAGCGGACCGTTCAACGCGGTAACGAGGTGGGGAACCATGAATCACTCGCGAGCGGGAGAATGAAGATTGTAGAGCAATTGCCCTGCCCATTTGGGGATTGTTCCCGGCTTCGCAAGGGTTTGGAGGAAGTTTTCGGCTATTGACCCGATAGCGCGAAGGGTTATGCGCTACGGCAGCAGGCGGCAGGAGAAAAAAAGCCCGCCGGGTGGGCGGGCCGAAGTCGCTGCGCTCATTCGTGGCGGGCGCCGTCGTCGCGGCGGCCCGCCGTGCATCCTTATGACTTATTCGACATGCTCGCCGTGCAGGATCACGTCGAGGCCTTCGCGCTCTTCCTCTTCGGACACGCGCAGGCCGATCGTCAGGTCGATCAGCTTCAGCAGCACGAAGCTCAGCACGCCGCTGTAGACCAGCGTGATCAGCACGCCCTTCGCCTGCAGCAGCAGGCTGCCGTCGGCGCCGCCGATGTCCTTGACCGCGAACACGCCCGTCAGCAGCGCGCCGAGAATCCCGCCCACGCCGTGCACGCCGAACGCGTCGAGCGAATCGTCGTAGCCGAGCTTCGACTTGAGCCACGTGGCCGACCAGAAGCAGATCACGCCCGCCGCGATGCCGATCACGAGCGCGCCCGCCACGCCGACGAAACCGGCAGCCGGCGTGATCGCCACGAGACCCGCGACCGCACCCGACACGATGCCGAGCACCGACGGCTTGCCCTTCGCGATCCATTCGGCAAACATCCAGCCGAGCGCCGCGCAGGCCGTCGCCACTTGCGTGGTCAGCATCGCGAAGCCGGCACGGCCGTCGGCCGCGACCGCGGAGCCCGCGTTGAAGCCGAACCAGCCGACCCACAGCATCGAGCCGCCGATCATCGTCAGCACGAGGTTGTGCGGCGCCATCGATTCGCGACCGTAGCCGACACGCTTGCCGAGCACCAGGCACGACACGAGGCCCGCGATACCGGCGTTGATGTGCACCACCGTGCCGCCCGCGAAGTCGAGCACGCCGTCGGCCGACAGCCAGCCGGTCGGCTCCCACACCATGTGCGCGATCGGCACATAGACGATCAGCGACCAGAGCGTCATGAACACGAGCATCGCCGAGAACTTCATCCGGTCGGCGAACGCACCGCAGATCAGCGCCGGCGTGATGATCGCGAACGTCATCTGGTAGACGAAGTAGACCGATTCCGGAATCGTCGTCGCCAGATGGCTGACGGTCAGCGTCGTCGCCTTGTCGCCCTTGATGTAGTTCATCCCGTGCAGGAACACGCGCGACAGGCCGCCGATGAAGCCGTTGCCCGGCGTGAACGCGAGGCTGTAGCCGACCACCGTCCACAGCACCGTGATCACCGCGGTGATCGCGAAGCTCTGCATCACGGTCGCGAGCACGTTCTTCTTGCGGACCATGCCCGCGTAGAACAGCGCGAGGCCGGGGATCGTCATGAACAGCACGAGCGCGGTGGACGTCAGCATCCACGCGGTGTCGCCGGCGCTGATCTTCGACGAATCGACGGAGAACGGTGCGGTCGGCGCGGCGGGTGCGGCCGGCGCGGACGCAGCGGCGGCGGCCGATGCGTCGGCGGCGGCGCCCGAAGCCGGTGCGGCGGCGGCCGCTGCGGCGGATGCGTCAGGCGCGGCGCTTGCCGTCGCGGCGGGTGCCGCGGCAGCCGATGCGTCGGAAGCCGTTGCGGCGGGCGCGGACGCAGCCGCGGCGGACGCCGCGTCGTCGGCGAGCGCGGGGCCGACGCCGGCCGCGATCAGCGAGCCGGCCATCAGCAGGGACATCAGAAGTTTGCGCATCTTGGGTTTCCTCTTGTCGCTTGTCTTGTCTGTTCTGTTACAGCGCGTCAGCGCCCGTCTCCCCGGTGCGAATCCGGATCACTTGTTCGATCGGCGTGACGAAGATCTTGCCGTCGCCGATCTTGCCGGTGCGCGCGGCCCGCTCGATCGCCTCGACCGCCTGGTCGACCAGATCGTCGGACACGGCCGCCTCGATCTTCATCTTCGGCAGGAAATCGACCACGTATTCGGCGCCGCGATACAGCTCGGTATGCCCCTTCTGGCGCCCGAACCCTTTCACCTCCGTCACCGTGATGCCGGAGACGCCGAGCGCCGACAGCGCTTCGCGCGTCTCATCGAGCTTGAACGGCTTGATGATTGCGGTAATGAGTTTCATGAAGTCCTCTCGCTGGGTTGTCCCGTCGAATTGGTTGGAATGTTGTAACGGACTCTTCTCAGCAACTCGCATGCCATGTTTGCCCGAGCACCATTTCGAAGGGCCCTGGAACGGGGTCGCATCCCGTGATGTAAGGTGCGGAAGCCCGGCCGAATGGCCAACGTGGCCCGGTTTGCTGGCGCGGCGAAAGGATCGTTGCTAGAGTGCACGCACGTCCCGGATCACCGGGGCATTCACCCATGCGGGCGCCATGCCCGGAATTCGCGCTCCGCGCGCACCATTTCCGGTCATGCGTGCATCATGGGCACGTACGCAACTGAAGATGCACAATTTTTGTGCAAGGAAGGGGAATCACATGAAACAACCCAGCGACGTTTTCAACGATCTGCAGTCGCGCGTCAGCGACCTGCTGAAAAACTCGCCGGCCAAGGACGTCGAGCGCAACGTGAAGGCCATGCTGTCGCAAGGCTTCTCGAAGCTCGATCTCGTCACGCGCGAGGAATTCGACACGCAGGCGCAGGTGCTTGCCCGCACCCGCGTGCGCCTCGAGGAACTCGAAAAGCGCGTCGCGGAACTCGAGCAGAAGCTCGCGGCGCCGCAGGCCTGACACCCGCCACCCGACCGCAAGGTCCGGGCGCGGGCCGCCTCGCGCGGCCCGCGCCCGCCGCCCCGAAGCCGTACCGCCGTTCTTCGTAGTCCGCCGTTCTTCGCAGCCCCCGCTCTTCGCAGTACTTCGTAGTTCGTCGTTCTTCGCAGCTCCCCGCTCTTCGCTGTTCATCGCTCTTCGCAGTCCGTCGTTCCGCAGTGCCTCGTTCTTTCCCCGCGCCACGCCGGCAAGCGCGCATCGATTCCTCCGATTCCCGCGGCATGCGGCCCCGAACGGCCGTCGCCCGTCTGTTTACAGGAGCCTCGCCATGTCGCTCGCCGTGGTGCGCAGTCGCGCGCCCGCATCCGGCCGCGCGCCGGACGTCACCGTCGAAGTCCATCTCGCCAACGGATTGCCGTCGTTCGCGATCGTCGGCCTGCCCGATCTCGAAGTCCGCGAAAGCCGCGAGCGCGTCCGCGCCGCGCTGCAGAACTGCGGCTTCGAATTCCCCGTGCGCCGGATCACCGTCAACCTCGCGCCGGCCGACCTGCCGAAGGAGTCGGGCCGGTTCGACCTGCCGATCGCGCTCGGCATCCTCGCGGCGAACGGCCAGATCCCGGCCGACGCGCTGGCCGGCCGCGAATTCGCCGGCGAGCTATCGCTGACCGGCGCGCTGCGGCCGATGCGCGGCGCGTTCGCGATGGCGTGCGGCGCGGCACGGGACTGGCGCGCGGGCGAAACCGGATCGGGCCTCGGTTCCGGCCCGGGCCCGGATCCGGTCGCCCTGTCCGGCTCTGCGGCAACGTCGCGGCCACCCGAGCTATACCTGCCGCTCGACAGCGCGGCCGAAGCGGCGCTCGTGCCGGGCGTCACCGTGTTCGGCGCACCCGACCTGCCCGCGCTGTGCGCGCACCTCGCCGATGCGCCCGACGGGCGGCTCGCACCGGTCGCGGCGCCCTGTCTCGACGGCCTGCCGGTACCGGCCGCGCCCGACCTCGCGGACGTGGTCGGCCAGCGCGGCGCCCGGCGCGCGCTGGAAGTCGCCGCCGCGGGTGGTCACCACATGCTGATGGTCGGGCCGCCGGGAGCCGGCAAGTCGATGCTGGCCGCGCGGCTGGCCGGCCTCCTGCCGCCGCTGACCGACGACGAGGCGCTGACGTCGGCCGCGCTCCTTTCCGCGAGCCGCATCGGCTTCTCGCCCGCGCAGTGGCGCCGGCGGCCGTTCCGCGCGCCGCATCACTCGTCGAGCGCCGCCGCGCTGGTCGGCGGCCGCAACCCGCCGCAACCTGGCGAAATCACGCTCGCGCACCTCGGCGTGCTGTTCCTCGACGAACTGCCGGAATTCGACCGGCACGTGCTCGAGATGCTGCGCGAGCCGCTGGAAGCCGGCCGCATCACGATCTCGCGCGCGGCGCAGCAAGCCGATTTCCCGGCCGCGTGCCAGCTGATCGCCGCGATGAACCCATGCCCGTGCGGCTGGCACGGCGATCCGTCCGGGCGCTGCCGCTGCACGCCGGACGTCGCCGCGCGCTACCTGCGCAAGCTGTCGGGGCCGCTCGTCGACCGCATCGACATCCAGATCGACCTGCCCGCGCTGTCGCCGGCCGAACTCGCGTCGCGTGCGTCGGCGCCCGGCGAGCCGAGCGCGGCGGTCGCCGCGCGGGTTGCGCAGGCGCGCGCGCTGCAGCTCGGCCGGCAGGGCAAGACGAATCACATGCTGAGCGGCCGCGAGACCGACGACCTGTGCCGGCCGACCGACGAAGGCGAGCGGCTGCTGCGCGAGGCCGGCGAGCGCTTCGGCTGGTCGGCGCGCGCGTATTTCCGCGTGCTGAAGGTCGCGCGGACGATCGCCGACCTGGCCGGCGACCCGCTGCCGACGGCCGCGCAGATCGCCGAGGCGATCCGCTATCGGCGCGTGCTTACATCGCTCTGAGCGCCCTCGGAGGACAAAATCCGGCTGTCAAGACTTGACTTATGCACAATTTCGCGAATCTGGCCCCGGATCACGACTCGCCGGGGCTCGTTCATCGCAAAATTCATATCTCTTTGTTTTTATTGAAATTTCCCAAAACGCCGACGAGCAGCGAAACGGGCCGGAGGGCCGCCCGGCGCGGCTCAGCGGGAAATCCGGCCGACTTTTCAACAAAGTTATCCACAAGCGCTGTGGATAGCCGAAAAACCCTCGCAAAATCCGGCGATTAGCGTCGAAAGCTGCGAATGAACTTTCAGTTGTCGCACAGTGTCCGAGCGCCGTCGCCGGCCGTCGTCAGTCGAGTTTGAACGAGCCGAAAAACTGGTCGAGCTGCTCCTGAGCGAGCGGCCCGTCGGCGATCGCGACGGCCTGGTACGCATGCCGGCCACGCGCGGCGAGCCGCGCGACGATCGTCTTGCGCGCGCGATCGCCGCCGGCGGCCGCGCCCGCGATGCGCAGCTCGAGCCCGTTCACCGCGCCGCCGGCCGCGAGCGGCACGGGCACCGAAGCCGTCTGCGGCGCGCCTTCAAGATTGCGCGACAGCCCGGCGCGCAGGAACTCGAGCGCCGCGCGGCGCGTGTCGTCGCGGTCGTCGGGCAGCGTCAGTGTGCCGACCGCGAACACCGCGCCGTCGACGTGCGCGGCCTGCATCCGCATCGGCATCGACGTGCCGCCGATCGCAACCGGCTGCTCCTCGACGGTCGGCTTCGCCGGCAGGTCGATCGTGTAGCCGGCGTCGTTGTGCAGCGTGCGCCAGTCGTACGACGGCGAGCACGCGGCCAGCGCGGCGCTCACGCAGGCGAGCGCGGCGAAGTGTCGCAGCGGACGAAAAAGGGGGCGCAACGAATCGATGACTTCCTTCGGCATGGCGTGGATCGGGCGGGCAAAAAGGGCCATTATCCGCCGAACGTGAAAACCGGGATGCGTGGCCACCGCCGGTGCGCGCACCGCATTCGCGCTAAAATAAGCGCCGAATTTCGACGTCCTTTGCATTGCATTGATCCGCGTCATCGACCGACTCCGAGAGCACCGCAGATGAACCCCACGCCTCCCGCCCGCCGCAGTGCCGGCCCCGTCCGCTACATCGTCGCGGCCGCCGTCGTCGCGGCCATCGCCGTAGCCGGCTTCTTCGCGTTCAACGGCAAGTCCAGCGTGCCGGACGCGACCTTCACGCTGCTGTCGGGCCAGAAGGTCTCGACCACCGGCGACCTGAAGGGCAAGGTCTATCTCGTGAACTTCTGGGCGACGAGCTGCGCGACCTGCATGCAGGAAATGCCGCAGATGGTCGATACCTATAATCGCTTCAAGGGTCAGGGGCTGGAATTCGTCGCGGTCGCGATGAACTACGATCCGCCGATGTACGTCGCGAACTACGCGCAGACGCGCCAGTTGCCGTTCAAGGTCGCGCTCGACGACGGCAGCGTCGCGAAGCAGTTCGGCAACGTGCAGCTCACGCCGACGACCTTCGTCGTCGACAAGAACGGCAAGATCCTGAAGCGCTACGTCGGCGCACCGCAGTTCGCGGAACTCGACGCGCTGCTCAAGAAGGCGCTCGACAGCAACGCGGCCTGAGCGCCGGCTGATCCGGATCGAAGGGCCGCGCGCAGCGCCCTTCTCCCAAGACGGACCGCACGACCGGCTATCCCGGCTCCACGGTCCGTTTGCTTTTCAGCGCTCGGTTTCGCCTTTCGCCGACAGCCCGTAGCGCTTCATCTTCTCGTACAGCGTCGCCTTGCCGACATGCAGCCGGTCGGCCGTCGCGGCGACCGCGCCGCCCGTCTGGTTCAGCGCCTCGGCGATCACCGCGCGCTCGAACTGCTCGATGCGCTCCTTCAGCGTCTGCTCGTTGTCGGCAGCGTCGCCGCCCGCGCCCGTTTCCTGCGGCATGTCGGCCACGCCGAGCACGAAACGGTCGGCCGCGTTGTGCAGCTCGCGCACGTTGCCGGGCCAGTCGCGCTGCATCAGGCTCGCGCGCTGCCGGTCGGTCAGCACGGGTGCGGGCCGCCCGTAGCGCACGGCCGCATCGAGCATGAAGTGCTCGAACAGCGGCACGATGTCCTCGCGGCGCTCGGCGAGCGGCGGCAGTGCGATCGTCACGACGTTGAGCCGGTACAGCAGGTCGCGCCGGAACGTGCCGGCCGCGACGAGCTCGCTCATGTCGCCCTTCGCGGCCGCGACGACGCGGCAGTTCACGCGGATCGGCTGGTTCGAGCCGAGCCGCTCCAGCACGCCGTCCTGCAGCACGCGCAGCAGCTTCACCTGCAGCGCGAGCGGCATGCTTTCGATTTCGTCGAGGAACAGCGTGCCGCCGGACGCGTATTCGAGCTTGCCGACGCGCCGCTTCGCGGCGCCGGTAAACGCGCCGGGCTCGTAGCCGAACATCTCCGACTCGAACATCGGCTCGGGCAGCGCGCCGCAATTCACCGCGATGAACGGCTTGTCGCGGCGCGGCGACAGCTCGTGGAGGCTGCGCGCGATCAGTTCCTTGCCGGCGCCGGTGTCGCCGTTGATCAGCACCGACGCGTCGGTGGGCGCGACATTCGCGATCAGCTTGCGCACCTGCTCGATCGCGGGGCTGCGGCCGATGATGCGCGGCGCGACGACGTTCTGCCCGGCCAGCTCGCGCCGCAGCGCATGGTTCTCGAGCACGAGCTCGCGCCGTTCGAGCGCGCGGCGCACCGTCTCGATCAGGCGCTCGGCCGCGAACGGCTTTTCGATGAAGTCGTACGCGCCGTCGCGCATCGCCTGCACGGCCATCGAGATGTCGCCGTGCCCGGTGACGAGGATCACGGGCACGTCGGGCACGCGCTCGCGGCACTGCGCGAGCACGTCGAGCCCGCTTGCGCCGGGCAGCCGGATGTCGCTGACGATCGCGCCGGCCGTGTCCGCGACGATCGCCTTCTCGGCCGCTTCGGCCGACTCGAAGCCGGCGACGTCGAAGCCCGCCAGCTGGAGGCTCTGTACGCTCGCCCGGCGAACGAGCGCATCGTCTTCGATATAGATCACTTGCAGCCGGTTGGCCATCGTACTCACTTGCTCCTGACGGGCCGCGCGGCGCTATCGTGCGCGCGGCGGCGTTGATGCCGGTCGTTCGCCGACCGGGCCTGCGGCGGGCGCTTGCTCAATGCGAGCCCGCCGGCTCGGACACCGAGTCCGGATGATGCGTGCGTGCGCGCCGCAGCGTCAAGACGAACAGCGCGCCGCCCGACGGCGCGTTGCGCGCGGTCAGCGCACCGCCCGCGTCGCTCGCGATCGACGACGAGATCGCGAGGCCGAGCCCGAGCCCGCGCCCCATTTCCTTGGTCGTGAAGAACGGCTCGAACAGGCGCGGCAACAGGTCGGGCGCGATGCCGGGGCCGTTGTCGCGCACCTCGACCGCGAGCGTCGCGGCCGACACCGCGATCGTCACTTCGATCGCGGGCGCCGCGATGCCCGCAACCGCGTCGAGCGCGTTGCCGAGCAGGTTGATCAGCACCTGCTCGAGGCGCAGGTCCTCGCAACGCGCAACGAGCTCGGGATAGTCGCGCGCCAGATCGAGCGGTGCGTCCTGCGGGGACTTCCGTTGGTCGTCGTGCGCGGGCGATACGGTCGAGTCCCGCAACGTCAGCGTCAGCGCGACGCCGCGCAGGCGATCGCCGAGCAGCGACAGCACGCTGCGCAGCGCGCGCACGACGAGCGCCCGCTCGTTGCGCGGCTTCGCGCGGCCGACGAACAGCTTCAACTGGTTGGTGATCTTGCCCATCCGCTCGGTGAGCGCGGCGATCGCCTCGAGGTTCTCGCGCGCGGCCGCCTGCTCGCCGCGATCGAGCAGCACGCGCGTGTTGTCCGAGAAGCTGCGCAGCGCCGCGAGCGGCTGGTTCAGTTCGTGCGTGATGCCGGCCGCCATCTGGCCGAGCGCGGCGAGCTTGCTCGCCTGGATCAGTTCGTCGTGCGCGGCGCGCAACTCCTGCTCCGCGCGGATCCGGTCGCCGACTTCCTTCTGCAATTGCTCGTTCGCTTCCGACAGATCGGCCGTACGCTCCTCGACACGCCGGTTCAGCTCCGCGTACGCCTGCTGCAACAACGCGCGGCCGCGGATCATTTCGCGCACGCGCGCGCGGCGCATCCGCCAATAGAACGCGAGCAGCGCGACCGACACGAAACCAAAGCCCGTGACGATCGTCGCGTTGCGCGCATCGGCGTCGACCGGCGCGATCGGTGCGAGCGTGACGAGCAGCCAGTCGGGCTCGCCGATCCGGCGCTTGCTGGCCAGGAAACGCGGCGCGCGCAGGCCCGCGCCGAGGCGCACGATCTCCGCATCGGCGCCGAGCGTCTGCTCGACGCGCAGCGGCAGCGGCGTGACGGGTTGCTGCGCGTACTGGCGCGTCTCGTAGATCGACGCGGCAACGGGCCCCGTCAACGGCCGTAGCGTGTGGTACTTCCACGCGGGCACCGACGACAGGAACACGACGCCGTGATCGTCCACGACGACGAGCGGCTCGGACGCATCGGCGCCCTGGAACCATTCGAGATTGAGCTTCACGACGACGACGCCCGCGATCTTGCCGTCGCGCCACACGGGCTGCGAGATGTAGTAGCCGGGATCGCGCGAGATCGTGCCGATCCCGAAGAAGCGGCCGACCTGGCCGTTCATCGCGTCGAGGAAATAAGGGCGGAAACGGTATTCGATCCCGACGAAGCTGTCGGGCGCGCGCCAGTTGCTGGCGGCGACGCACAGGCCGTCCGCGCCGATCACGTAGGTGACAGTCGCGTGCGCGTGTTCGTTGAGATCTTCGAGATAGCGGTTGACGCGCGCGGTGTAGTCGCCGCGCTTCGGCTCGGCGAGCAGATCCTGCACATACGGATGACTGCCGAGCAGATAAGGCAGCGATTCGTAGCGGTCGAGCGTGCTCTTGAGCGCGTTGGTGGTGCGGTCGACGCGCACCGCGGCGTTGCGCTGCAGCTCGGCGACGCCGCGTTGCCAGGTAATCGTCCACGTCAGCGCGCACGCCGCGACGAGCGCGGCGGCAAGCACGACGAGGATGAGCAGGCGGCGCTTCACGGTCGAGGCTTCCTGGCGATGCGGATCGCCTATTGTGTCATAGGCCTCCGGATTGTCGCCGCGTGCCGCGCCGCCGGCGGGCGGTGCCGCCGCCTGCTCCTTCATGATGTCAAACGCCGGCCGTCTCGGTCGCCGAGACCTCGCCGCCGCCCTTCAGCGCCTGGCTCAGCTTGGTGCGGTCGAGCTCCTTCTCCCAGGCCGACACGACGACCGTCGCGACGCCGTTGCCGACGATGTTGGTCAGCGCGCGGCATTCGCTCATGAAGCGGTCGATGCCGAGGATCAGCACCATGCCCGACAGCGGGATCGTCGGCACGACGGCCAGCGTCGCGGCGAGCGTGATGAAGCCCGCGCCCGTCACGCCGCTCGCGCCCTTCGACGTCAGCATCGCGACCGCCAGCAGCGTGAGCTGCTGCATCCACGTCAGTTCGATGTTGGTCGCCTGCGCGATGAACAGCACGGCCATCGTCATGTAGATGTTGGTGCCGTCGAGGTTGAACGAATAGCCGGTCGGCACGACGAGGCCGACGACCGAACGCGAGCAGCCGGCCTTCTCGAGCTTTTCCATCAGCTGCGGCAGCGCGGCTTCCGACGAGCTCGTGCCGAGCACGATCAGCAGCTCTTCCTTGATGTAGGACACGAAGCGGATGATCGAGAAGCCCGTGAAGCGTGCGATCGCGCCGAGCACGACGAGCACGAACACGACCGACGTCAGGTAGAACGTGCCGATCAGCTTGAGCAGCGGCACCAGCGAGCCGACGCCGTACTTGCCGATCGTGAACGCCATCGCGCCGAACGCGCCGATCGGTGCCAGCTTCGTGACGATGTGCACGATGCCGAACAGCACGCGCGTGAGCCCGTCGATGAAGTCGGTGACGACCTTGCCGCGCTCGCCGAGGTGCGCGAGCACGCTGCCGAACAGCAGCGCGATCAGCAGGATCTGCAGGATTTCGCCCTGCGCGAACGCATCGACCATCGTGTTCGGGATGATGTGCATCAGGAAGTCGACCGTCGACTGCCCGTGCGCCTTCGCCGCGTACGACGCGACTTCCTTGCCGTTCAGCGTCGCCGGATCGATGTTGAAGCCGACGCCCGGACGCAGGATGTGCGTGGCCGCGAGGCCGAGCAGCAGCGCGAAGGTCGACACGATCTCGAAGTACAGCAGCGCCTTGCCGCCGACGCGGCCCACCTTCTTCATGTCCTCCATGCCGGCGATGCCGGTGACGACCGTACAGAAGATGATCGGACCGATCACCATCTTGATCAGCTTGATGAACCCGTCGCCGAGCGGCTTCATGTCGGTGGCGAGCGCCGGGTAGTAGTGGCCGAGGATCACGCCGACGATGATGGCGAAGATCACCTGCACATAGAGCACTTTGTAGAAGGGTTTCTTCTTCACGATGGTTCCTGCTGAAGTAGATGAGCCGGTGGAAACGGCGTCACGCGCGCGGACGAATGTCAGGGGAGTCACTCGCCCGCGCGGCTGCCGTGCCGCAACAAGCGATGCCTCAAGACATCCGGAGGGGGAGGAAGGCAGTGGTCATCGATTGTCTCCTTGGTTTAATAGTCAGGCCGAGTGGGCGGCCATGCGTTTTATATCGCAAGGTCGATGCCAGCTTTCCGCAACCCCTCAAACCGTTGTTTTCATTGAATTTCTCATAATGCGGCAGGCAAGGAAATCCGGGATTCCGGATTTCCGGAAAATATCCGTCCGGCGATCCGGACGGATTGGCACTTTGATCAGACGAATCAGTGCTGCACGGCCTCGCCGGCCAGCAGGCCCGTCTGCGCGTAGAACTCCTGCTGCGCGAACGCGTCGCGCTCGCGCCGCGCGCGCTCGCCGCGATCCGCGAGCGAGCCGACGACGATCCCGATGAACGCGAGCGGCACCGACACGAGCGCCGGGTTGTCGAGGAACACCGGCGCGTGCGCGTGGTGCAGCACGTCGACCCACACCGATTTCGACAGCACCGTGAGCGCCACTGCCGACACGAGGCCGAGGCCGCCGCCGAGCACCGCGCCGCGCGTCGTCATCCCGCGCCAGAAGATCGACATCGCGAGCACCGGGAAATTCGCGCTCGCGGCCACCGCCGCGACGAGCCCGACCATGAACGCGACGTTCACGTGCTCGAACAGGATCGACAACCCGATCGCCACCGCCGACAGCCCGATCGTCGCCGCACGCGAGATGCGCATCTCCAGACGCTCGTCGGGCTTGCCGCGCGCCCACATCTGCGCATACAGGTCGTGCGAGATCGTCGTCGCGCCGGCGAGCGTCAGGCCCGCGACCACCGCGAGGATCGTCGCGAACGTGACGGCCGCGATAAAGCCGTAGAACCAGTTCCCGCCGACCGCCTGCGCGAGCTTCACCGCGACCATGTTCGAGCCGCCGAGCAGGTCGTGCGTCAGGTTGAACGTGCCGTTCGCGCCGAGCTTGAAGAATTCCGGATGCTGCGCGAGCAGCACGATCGCCGAGAAGCCGATCACGAAGGTCAGCAGGTAGAAGTAGCCGATGAAGCCGGTCGCGTAGAGCACCGACTTGCGCGCCTCCTTCGCGTTCGGCACCGTGAAGAAGCGCATCAGGATGTGCGGGAAGCCAGCGGTGCCGAACATCAGCGCGATGCCGAGCGACAGCGCGTTGGCCGGATCGCGGATCAGCTTGCCGGGCCCCATGATGCCGAGCGCGCCCGGATGCACGGCCACCGCGCGGCGGAACATCTCGTCGACGCTGAAGCCGAATTCGCCGAGCGCGAGCAACACGAGCAGCGTCGCGCCGCACAGCAGCAGCACGGCCTTGATCACCTGCACCCAGGTGGTCGCCGTCATCCCGCCGAAGAACACGTAGACGACCATCAGCACGCCGACGATCAGCTCCGCCGTGCCGTACGACAGCCCGAACAGCAGCTGGATCAGCTTGCCCGCGCCGACCATCTGCACGACGAGGTACAGCACGACGATCGTCAGCGCGTTCGCGGAGGTCAGCAGCCGGATCGGCCGCTGCGCGAAGCGGTACGCGACGACGTCGACGAACGTGAACTTGCCGAGGTTGCGCAGCGGTTCGGCGATCAGGAACATCACGAACGGCCAGCCGACCAGAAAGCCGATCGAGTAGATGAGCCCGTCGAAGCCGAACATGAACACCATCCCGGACAGCCCGAGGAACGACGCGGCCGACATGTAGTCGCCCGCGATCGCGAGGCCGTTCTGCAGCCCGGTGATGCCGCCGCCGGCCGTGTAGAAGTCGCGCGTCGAGCGCGTGCGGCGCGCGGCCCAGCGCGTGAGCGCGAGCGTCGCGAACACGAACGCGAAGAACATCCCGATCGCGACCGGGTTCAGCTCGACCTTGTCGGGCATCGGGCCCGCGACCGATACCGCATGGGCGGCGGAGGAAACGAGAGAGGCAAGCGCGCCGAGCGCGATCGATGTGCGTCGCATGTCGGCCTCCGTTACGAACGCTGCAGGATCGCGTCGACCCGGCGGTCGAACGCACGATTCGCGCGCAGCACGTAGCACGCGGTCAGGCCGATCGCGACCAGGATGATCGCGACGCCCACGGCGATCCCGACCGTCGTCGTCGCGCCGCGATACAGCGGCGCCGCGAGCACGTGCGGCGCGAGCGCGACTAGCAGGATGAAGCCGTAGTAGGTCGCGATCATCAGCGCCGTCAGCGTGAAGCTGAAGCGGCGCCGCGCGCGCACGAGTTGCTGGTAGTCGCGGCGCGCCGTGACCGATTCGATGACGGAAAGCTCCATGTTGTCTCCTATGTGGACCGGAGTTGGCGCTTTGGCGCTTACTCTGGTCCCATGCTTCGCGGTCGACCGGAATCGGCGCTTTAGCGCTTGCTCCGGTCCCATGCTTCGCGATCGACCGGAATCGGCGCTCGAGCGCCGCCCCCAGTCCCCGCAGGGCCCCTCGTCGTTTCGCGAGGGTTGTCTTGTGGATGGTCGGCGCGTCAATCGATCCGCCCGCGCCGCGGCGGTAAAAAACGCGTTACACGATGCGATCCGCACGCAGCCGCGCAACCTCGTCGGCCGACATCCCGAGCCAGCCGCCGAGCACCGCATCCGTATCCGCGCCCAGCACCGGCGGCGCGCCGCGCACCGGCAGCCGCGCGCCGTCGAAACGATACGGCGGCGCGAGCACGTCGACACCGCCCGCGACCGGATGCGGCTGCCGCGTGACGAGCCCCGCGCTGGTCGCGCGCTCGGACCGCAGCGCTTCGTGCAGCCCGAGCACTTCGCCGCACGGAATGCCTGCATCGGCGAGCGCCGCAAGCAGCGTCGCGCGCGATCGGCGCGCGAGTTCGCGGCGAAGCTCGGGCAGCAAATCGGCCCGGTTTTCGGAGCGTCCGAGGTTGGTCTTGTAGCGCGCGTCAGCCGCGAGATCGGGCCGCTCGATCGCATCGCAGAAGCGCGCGAACTGCGTGTTGTTGCCGACGGTGATCACGAGCGGGCCGTCGGCCGCATCGAACACGCCGTACGGCACGATCGACGGATGCGCGTTGCCGTAGCGCGGCGGGTCCTCGCCCATCAGCAGCGCGTCGAGCCCGTAGTACGCGGTGATCATCAGCCCGCAGTCGAACAGCGCCATCTCGATGCGCCGCCCGCGCCCGGTCGCATGGCGCTCGTAGAGCGCGGCGAGGATCGCCTGCGCCGAATACATGCCGGTGAACAGGTCGACCGCCGCGACGCCGAACTTCAGCGGCGGCTGGCCGGCCTCGCCGTTCAGCGCCATCAGCCCGGCCTCGCCCTGCACGACGAGGTCGTAGCCGGGCCGCGCGGCCTCGGCGCCCGAACGGTCGTAGCCGGAAATCGCGCAGTGCACGAGGCGCGGGTTCAGTTCGGCCAGCGCGTCGTAGCCGAGGCCGAGCCTTTCCGCGCCGCCGAACTTGAAGTTGTGGACCAGCACGTCGACCTGCGCGGCCAGCTCGCGCGCGACGCGCTGCCCGTCTTCGGTCTGCAAGTCCAGGCAGATCGAGCGCTTGCTGCGATTCACGCTGTTGAAATACGTAGTCTCGGTGTCGCCGATCCGCAGCCCCCAGTCACGCGTGTCGTCACCGCGCGCCGGATGCTCGACCTTGATCACCTCCGCGCCGAAATCGGCGAGCACCATCGCACACCATGGGCCCGCGAGCACGCGCGAGAAATCGAGCACCCTCACGCCGGCCAGCGGCAATGCGCGCGGTTCGTTCGTCATTCTTGTCTCCTCCATTCGCGTTGTCCGCTTTTACTGTTTCGACAGCGCGATATAGCGCGCGAGATGGTGATCCTCGTCGCCGAGCTGGTGATCGATCATCACGAGGCGTTTCGCGTAATGCGACAGCGGCAGCTCCCACGTCATCCCGATCCCGCCGTGCAACTGGATGCTCTCCTCGGCGACGAGCGTGCCGATCCGGCCGATGCTGTATTTCGCCGCCGCGAGCGCGCGTTCGCGCACCGCGCGCGGCGCATCGAGCTGCGCGGCCGCGTTGATCACGGCCGAACGCGCCTGCTCGACTTCGAGCAGCAGGTCGGCCATCCGGTGCTGCAGCGCCTGGAAGCTGCCGATCGGCAATCCGAACTGCTTGCGCGTGCGCAGGTAGTCGAGCGTGTGTTCCTTCGCGACGTCCATCGCGCCGAGCGCTTCCGCCGACAGCGCGAGCAGCCCGTAGCCGAGCACGCGTTCGAGCAGCGCCGCGCCCGCTTCGCCGTCGCGCTCGACGTCCGGATCGCCGAGCGCGGCATCGGCCGGCAGCGCGACGCGATCGAACCGCACCTCGGCCGCGCGGCCGCCGTCGATTTTCCGGTAGTCGCGCAGCGATACGCCCGGCGCATCGGCCGGCACGACGAACAGGCCGATGCCGGCCGCATCGTCGTCGTGGCCCGACACGCGCGCGCTGACGACGAAGAACGCCGCCTGCGCGGCCTGGTCGACGACGCCCTTCGCGCCCGTCAGCACCCAGCCGTCGCCCGAGCGTTCGGCACGCGTGCGCACGGTCGTCAGTTCATAGTGCGAGCCCGGCTCGTCGTGCGCGAACGCGGCGCTCGCGCTGCCGTCGATCAGCGCCGCGAGCTTGTCGCGATGCGCATCGCCGCCGGCGAGCGACAACGCGCGGCCGGCCAGCAATGCGCCGAGAAACGGCTCGACGACGAGCCCGCGCCCGAGGCATTCGAACACCACCGCGATATCGAAACCCGCGCCGCCGAAGCCGCCGTCGGCTTCGGAAAACAACGCGCCGACCGTGCCGAGCTCGGCAAAGCGCTGCCACATCGCGCGATCGAAGCCTTCGGCCGACTGCGCGATGCGATCGCGCACCGGGAACGCGTACTGTTCGGCGATGAAGCGGTTCAACGTGTCCGCCAGCATCCGGCGGTCTTCTGTGTGCTGGAAATCCATCGTCGCGCTCCTCGTTACAGCCCAAGCATCATCTTCGCGATGATGTTCTTCTGGATCTCGTTCGAGCCGCCGAAGATCGACAGCTTGCGGTTGTTGAAGTACTGCTGCGCGGCGCTCGCGGCGTCGTCCGGGCCGACCGGTTCGCCGTCGTAATCGGCATCGAGCGCCTCGTCGATGAACGGCTGCGCGTACGGCCCCATCGCGCGCCGCATCAGCGACGTGATCTCCTGGCGGATCTGCGTGCCGCGGATCTTCAGCATCGAGCTTTCCGCGCCCGGCGCGCCGCCGCCCGCGACCGCGGCCAGCACGCGCAGGTTGGTCGTGCGCATGTTCTCGAGCTCGATCTCGACGCGTGCGACGCGCGCCGCGAAGAACGGATCGTCCGCGAGCGGCCGGCCGTTCTTCGTCACCTTCGCGGCCACCGCGCGCAGCCGGTCGAGCGCGGCCGTCGAGAAGCCGATCCCGGCGATGTTGGTGCGCTCGTACGTGAGCAGGAATTTCGCGTAGGTCCAGCCGCGGTTCTCCTCGCCGACGAGGTTTTCCGCCGGCACGCGCACGTCGGTGAAGAACACCTCGTTCACCTCGTGCTCGCCATCGAACGTGATGATCGGGCGCACGTCGACGCCCGGCGTGTTCATGTCGATCAGCAGGAAGCTGATGCCTTCCTGCTTGCGCACGTCGGTCGCGGTGCGCACGAGGCAGAAGATCATGTTCGCGTAGTGGCCGAGCGTGGTCCACGTCTTCTGGCCGTTCACGATGTAGTGCTCGCCCTGCGCGTCAACGCCGCGCACCGCGCTCGTCTTCACCGCCGCGAGATCGGAACCGGCGCCGGGTTCCGAGTAGCCCTGGCACCACCAGTCGGTGCCGTCGAGGATGCGCGGCAGCCAGTGGCGCTTTTGCGCTTCGTTGCCGTACTTGATCAGCACGGGGCCGAGCATGTTCACGCCGAACGGCACGATGCGCGGCGCACCGGCGAGCGCGCATTCGTTGTCGAACAGGAACTTCTGCGCGACGCTCCAGCCGGGGCCGCCGTATTCGCGCGGCCAGTGGCTCGCGAGCCAGCCGCGCGCGTTGAGGATCGCATGCCATTCGCGCATGTCGTCGCGCGTGAGGTGCAGGCCGCCCTTCACCTTGCGCGCGATGCGCTCGGGCAGTTCGGCTTGCAGGAAGCGCTGCACTTCCGTGCGGAAGGCTTCCTCTTCGGGAGTGAAATCGAGGTCCATCTTCGGTCCGTTGCGAATGCGGTTGGCGTTCAGTCGATGCGGTTCAGGCTCGCGAAATCCGCGCCGCGCGCGACGAGTTCGACGATCAGCGGCGACGGCTTCCAGAACAGCGGATCTTCCTTCGCGAACGCGCGGATATCGGCGAGCACGTTCGCGAGGCCGACCGTGTCCGCGTAGTGCATCGGGCCGCCGCGATAGCGCGGGAAACCGTAGCCGTACAGGAACACCGCGTCGACATCGAGCGGGCGCAGCGCGATCTTTTCGTGCACGACATTCGCGCCTTCGTTGATCATCGCTGCGAGGTAGCGGCGCAGGATCTCGTCGTCGGTGAACGTGCGCGGCGTGACACCCTTCTTCGCGCGTTCTGCCGCGACGATCGTTTCGACTTCCGGGTCCGGCGTGCCGGCGCGCGCGCCGTCCGGATACAGGTAGTAGCCGCGCGACGTCTTCTGCCCGAACCAGCCGCGCTCGCACAGCCGGTCGGAAATCTCCACGTAGCGCGCGCGCGGATCGCGCGTTGCCGCGCGGCGCTTGCGGGTCGCCCAGCCGATGTCGCCGCCCGCGAGATCGACCACCTGGAACGGTCCCATCGGGAAGCCGAATTCGCGCACCGCGCGATCGATCTGGTACGGCGACGCGCCGTCTTCCATCAGGTAGTCGGCCGCCGTGCGATAGACGGCGAGGATCCGGTTGCCGATGAAGCCGTCGCATACGCCCGCGCGCACCGGCGTCTTCTTCAACTGCTTGGCGAGCGCGAACGCGGTCGCGACGACATCCGCGCCGACGCGTGCCGGCACGACGATCTCGAGCAGCTTCATCACGTTGGCCGGCGAGAAGAAATGCAGGCCGATCACGTCGGCCGGCCGGTCGATGCTCGCGGCCAGTTCGTCGATGTCGAGATACGACGTGTTGGTCGCGAGCACCGCACCCGGCTTGCAGACGCGCGCGAGCTCGGCGAACACGGCCTTCTTCACCGTCATGTCCTCGAACACGGCCTCGATCACGACGTCGGCCTGCGCGAGCGCGTCGTACGACGTGCTGCCCTTGAAGCGCGCGAGCCGCGCCGCGTACGCGGCCGGCGTCATCCGCCCTTTCGCGACGAGGCCGTCGTACACCTTCTCGACGTGCGCGCGGCCGCGCGCGAGCGACGCTTCGTCGCGTTCGATCATCGTCACCGGCAGCCCGGCGTCGAGTGCCGCGACCGCGATGCCCGCGCCCATCGTGCCGCCGCCGACCACGCCGATCCGCTCGACCGGCCGCGCGCTCGCGCGCCGCGCCTCGGGCGCCTTCGCCGCTTCGCGCTCCGCGAAGAACGCATGCACGAGGCCCGCGCGCTGCGGGCTGTCGATGCACTGCAGGAACAGGCTGCGTTCGAACGCCATCCCCGCGTCGAACGACTGCGTGAGCGCGGCCTCGACCGCATCGACGATCTTCGCCGGCGAGAACAGACCGCGCGACTTCTTCGGCAGTTCCGCGCGCGTTGCGTCGATCGCGGCCTGCGCGGCCGCGCGATCGGCGAGCCCCTGCGCATCGCGCGTGCGGCGTGCCAGCGCGCCGAGCGACACGAGTTCCTGCGCATAGGCAAGGCCTTCGGCGAGCGTGTCGTCGCTGTGCGCGACGCGATCGACGAGGCCGAGCGCGAGCGCTTCGTCCGCGCTCGCGTGGCGGCCCGTCAGCATCAGGTCGAGCGCGGCCTTCGCGCCGATCAGGCGCGGCGCGCGCTGCGTGCCGCCCGCGCCGGGCAGCAGGCCGAGCGTGACTTCGGGCAGCCCGAGCTTCGCGCCGGGCACCGCGAGCCGGTAATGCGCGGCCAGCGCGACTTCGAGGCCGCCGCCGAGCGTCGCGCCGTGCAGCGCGACCACGACCGGCTTCGCGCTGGACTCGATCCGCTCGCACACGTCGGGCAGCGACGGCGGCACCGGCGGCTTGCCGAATTCGCGGATGTCGGCGCCCGCGATGAAGTTGCGGCCGGCGCCGACGATCAGCACCGCGCGGATCGCGTCGTCGGCCTGTGCGGCGTCGAGCGCGTCGGCGAGACCGCGCCGCACGTCGGCCGACAGCGCGTTGACGGGCGGATGGTCGATCGTGACGACGAGCACCTTGTCGCGCCGCTCGCGCGTGACCGTGCCGGCTTGGGGTGTGGTGGGTGAATTCATGGTGTCTCCTGTCCTGTCATATGCACCAGACATGCACCGATTCTCGATTGATCGAGATTCATTGACAATTCCCTCTCGCCTTTACAAGCTGTCAAGTCTGACTTGACACTGATTGCTTTCCGACCGTTAAACGGGACGGATCAGGAGCGAAACGCATGGACCTGAACGCGCTGACGCTGCTCGTCGAGATCCTCGACGCCGGCAATCTCAGCAAGGCCGCGCAACGGCTCAAGATGAGCCGCGCGAACGTCAGCTACCGGCTGAACCAGCTCGAGCGCTCGATCGGCCAGCAGCTCGTGCGGCGCACGACGCGGCGCATCGAGCCGACCGAGATCGGGCTGAAGCTGTACGAACACGGCCGGCGCATCCGCAACGAGCTGCTCGCCGCGGAGGAATCGGTGACGACGCTCGGCCAGGACCTGCAGGGCCGCGTGCGGCTGTCGGTGCCGAGCGGCTATGGGCAGATGGTGATGTCCGAATGGCTGCTCGCGTTCAAGCGGCTGCACCCGGGCATCGTGCTCGACGTCGTGTTCGAGAACCGCGTGGAAGACCTGATGCGCGACGAGATCGACATCGCGGTGCGCGTGATGCCCGAGCCACCGCAGAACCTCGTCGCGCGCGACATGGGCGCGGTGCGCTACGTCGCGTGCGCGTCGGCCGCATTCGCAGCCGCGCACGGGATGCCCGCGAGCCTCGGCGCGCTGGCCGCCGCGCCGGTCGTCACCGCGACGGTGATGGGCCGCCAGCTCAGGATCGCCGCGTATCTCGGCGACGAGCGGCACGAGGTGCTGCTCGAGCCCACGCTGATTTCGGAGAACTTCCTGTTCCTGCGCCAGGCGATCCTCGCGGGGATCGGCGTCGGCATCGTGCCCGACTACGTGATGCAGGACGACATGCGGCGCGGCGCCGTCGTCACGTCGCTCGACGCGTATCGGCTCAGCATCTTCGGCACGCACATGTACATGCTCTACATGCCGAACCGGCACCACACGCGCGCGACGTCGACGTTCATAGAGTTCATCCTCGAACAGGCCGGAAAGACCGGCCGGGGCGGGCCCGGCGGGATGCGTCAGGGTTTCCTGTCGGGTGACAATCCGCCGGCCGCGCGGCGACAATAGCGCGCCGGGGCGCGCAGCCCCGTTGCGCCCGCACCATCGCTTCATTCGAATTCACTGCTGCCGAGGGTTCAATGTTCGACCGGATTCGTCCGCATTCGCGTCCCTGGACGCTGCTCGCCGCCGTCGCGCTCGTCGCTCTCAACGCCGGCTGCACGTCCCCGTCCGCGCCGTCGGGCGCCGTCGTCCCGGTTGCCGCCGCGTCGGACGCAGCCGTGCCGCTGCCCGGCATCCATGCACCCGAACTGTCGTCCGGCTGGGTCGACAAGCCGGGCTGGACTTCGCAGCACAGCATGATCGCGGCCGCGAACCCGCTCGCGACGCAGGCCGGCTACGAGATGCTGAAGGCCGGCGGCACCGCGATCGACGCCGCGATCGCGACGCAGATGGTGCTCGCGCTCGTCGAGCCGCAATCGTCGGGGATCGGCGGCGGCGCGTTCATGCTGTACTTCGACGGCAACGCGACGCAGGCGTACGACGGCCGCGAAACCGCGCCGGCCGCCGCAACCGACCGCCTGTTCTACGGGCCGACCGGCCAGCCGATGGGCTTCTACGAAGGTGTCGTCGGCGGGCGCTCGGTCGGCACGCCGGGCGTGCTGCGCATGCTCGACGCCGCGCACCGCGCACACGGCAAGCTGCCGTGGCGCCGGCTGTTCCAGCCCGCGATCCGGCTCGCCGAGCACGGCTTCACGATCAGCCCGCGGCTCGCGACGCTGATCGCAAACGACAAGTACCTGAAGAACGACCCGGTCGCGCGTGCGTACTTCTACAACCCGGACGGCTCGCCGAAGGCGGCCGGCACGGTGCTGAAGAACCCCGCGCTCGCGACCGTGCTGCGCCAGGTCGCCGACCGCGGCGCGAACGCGTTCTACACCGGCGCGATCGCGCGCGACATCGTCACCAAGGTGCGCAAGCACCCGACCAATCCGGGCCTGCTGTCGCTCCAGGACCTCGCGCGCTACAAGGCGAAGGCGCGCACGCCGCTGTGCGCCGACTACCGGCGCTCGGTCGTCTGCGGGATGCCGCCGCCGTCGTCGGGCGGCCTCGCGATCGCGCAGATGCTCGGCATCCTCGAGGCGATGCCCGACTGGCAGCAGATCGGCGCGCAGAAGCCGGTGCGCAACGACGTCGGCTACGAGCCGACGCCGTTCGCCGCGCACCTGTTCAGCGAAGCCGGGCGCCTCGCGTATGCGGACCGCGCGCGCTATGTCGCCGATCCCGATTTCGTGCCGCTGCCGGGCGGCAACTGGGCAAGCCTCACCGACAGGACCTACCTCGCGCAGCGCGCGCGGCTGATCGGCGACAGCAGCATGGGCGTCGCGCAGGCCGGCGCGCCGCAGGGCGCGACGCTCGCGATGGCCGACGATCGCAGCCCCGAATTGCCTTCGACGTCCGACATCGCGATCGTCGATCGCTACGGCCAGGCGCTGTCGATGACGACGAGCATCGAGGATGCGTTCGGCTCCCGGCTGATGGTGCGCGGCTTCATGCTGAACAACCAGCTCACCGATTTCTCGTTCGTGTCGAACGACAACGGCCGGCCGGTCGCGAACCGCGTGCAGCCCGGCAAGCGGCCGCGTTCGGCGATGTCGCCGGAGCTCGTGTTCGACAAGAGGACGAAGCAGGTGACGATGATCGTCGGCTCGGCCGGCGGCCCCGCGATCATCAATCACGTCGCGAAGACGCTGGTCGGCGTGCTCGCCTGGGGCATGACGATGCAGCAGGCGATCGCGCTGCCGAACTTCGGGTCGATGAACGGGCCGACGCAGCTCGAGCGCGGCCGCGTGTCGGACGCGCTCGCCGACGGGCTGAAGGGCCGCGGGCACGACGTGCAGGTCGTCGAGATGAACTCGGGGCTGCAGGGGATCCAGCGGCTGAACGTGCAGGGGCAGACCGTGTGGTTCGGCGGCGCGGACCCGCGGCGTGAAGGCGTTGCGATGGGGGAGTGACGCCGGCAGGCTGGCGCCTCGATCTCGCGTAGACTGGCCCCTCTGCACTCGAGGAGCCGCGGCATGAATTCGACGACACTTGTGCTGTATGTCATCACCGTATCCGCCGTCACGGTCACGCCCGGCCCGACGATGTTGCTGGCGCTGAACAACGGCGCCACACGCGGCATGCGCATCGCGGCTTACGGCATCGCCGGAGCCGCGCTGTCCGACCTGATTCTGATCGGCGCGCTCGGATGTGGGCTCGGCGCACTCATGCAAGCGTCGGAACACCTGTTCGTCATGCTGAAGTGGGCGGGCGCCGCGTACCTGCTCTACCTCGCCTGGGCGCTCTGGCGTGCCCCGACATCCCTGCCGTCGGCCGACGCCGTGCAAGCGGACGGTGCACGCGACGGCCGCTCCGCATTCAAACGCTCGCTGCTTGTCGCACTGTCAAATCCGAAAGGCTTGCTGTTCTTTTCGGCATTCCTGCCGCAGTTTATCCAGCCCCAATCGAACGTCGCGGCCCAGTACGCGACGCTGGCGATTCTGACGGCTACGATCGACGTTCTGTTGATGGGAGTTTACGCGGCGAGTGGCTATCACGCGATGAAGGTCATGTCCGACAGAGCGCTGAAATGGCTCAATCGCGGCTGCGCCGGCATGCTTGCCGGGCTGGCGGTTGCCCTCAGCCTCTATCGACGCGGCACCGCGACCTGACGCGACGACGACGCTCGTCGCGTCGCAACAACCCTCATTCACCCCCGCCCCTTCCACGGCACCACCCGCCGCTCGACCCACCGCATCGCGAGATCGAACAGCCACGCGATCGCGCCGATGATCAGGATCCCCATCACGACGATGTCGGTGCGCAGGAAGCTCGATGCGTTCAGCACCATCTGCCCGAGCCCGGCCGTCGCGGCGACCATCTCGGCCGCGACGAGCGTGGTCCAACCGAAACCGATCGCGATCCGCAGCCCGGTGAGAATTTCCGGCAGCGCGGCCGGCAGCACCACGTGGCGCACGATCTGCGCGAAGCTGCCGCCGAGCGAATACGCGGCGTTGATCTGCTCGACCGTCGCCGCGCGCACGCCGGCACGCGCGGCCATCGCGATCGGCGCGAAGCAGGCGAGGAAGATCACGACAAGCTTCGCCGTCTCGTCGATGCCGAACCAGATCACGACGAGCGGCAGGTACGCGAGCGGCGGCAGCGGCCGGTAGAACTCCAGCAGCGGATCGAGCACGCCGCGCGCGACGCGGCTCACGCCCATCAGGATGCCGGCCGGCACGCCGATCGCGGTCGCAAGCAGGAATGCGCCGAACACGCGCGCGGCACTCCACAGCAGATGCTCGGACAGCGGCAGGCCGCCCTGGATGCGGCCGTGCCACGCGTCGACGAAGGCCGTCCACACGGCTTCCGGCGCGGGCAGGAACAACGGCGGCAGCCACTGCCGATGCGTCGCGACCCACCACAGCACGGCCAGCGCAGCGACCGTCGCCGCGCTCAGCCCTGCGGTCTTTCCCTGACCCGGCAAGCGGTAACGGTGCGACGCGCGCGCGGGGCGCGCCGCCGCGGGACGCCGCGTCGCGTGTTCGTCCTGCTCTAAACCCGCGGCCGTGCGATCGGCCGCCCACGAATCCTGCGTGCTCATGCTGTCCTGCCTGTGCAAAATACTGTTCCGGCCGCGCCCGACGGCCACGCCCTGCCGCGCGAGCTCGCGCGTCACGCGGCTTCCCCGACGGCTTCGTCGCGATGCAGATATGCGATCAGCCGCTCTCGCCATCCGATGAAATCGGGCGACGACTTCACCGCACGCGCATCGCGCGATTCGACGTAGCGGCGCGCGAACGGCAGTTCGAAGGTTTCGGCGATCCGGCCGGGGCCCGGCGTCATCACGACGAGACGCGTCGCGAGGAACAGCGCTTCCTCGACATCGTGCGTGATGAAGAACACCGTCTTGCCGGTGCGTGCCCACACGTCGAGCACGAGCGCCTGCATCGTGCCGCGCGTCATCGCGTCGAGCGCGCCCATCGGCTCGTCCATCAGCAGCACGCGCGGGTCGCTCGCGAGCGCACGCGCGATGCCGACACGCTGCTGCATCCCGCCCGACAGCTCGTACACGCGCGCATGCGCATGCTTGTCGAGCCCGACCAGCGTGAGCATCTCCCGCGCCCGCGCTTCGCGTTCGGCCTTCGACACACGCGCGAAGCGCAGCCCGAGCGCGACGTTGTCGAGCACGTCGAGCCACGGCAACAGCGCGTATTTCTGGAACACGACGCCGCGATCGGCGCCGGGGCCCGTGACCGGCACGCCGTCGACGCGCACGTCGCCGGTCGTCGGCGCGACGAAGCCGGCCATGCAGTTCAGCAGCGTCGTCTTTCCGCACCCGGACGCGCCGAGCGCGACGACGAATTCACCGGCATCGATGCGCAGGTCGACGCGCGCGAGCGCCTGCGTCGTCGGCCGACCGCGCTCGCCCGGATAGGCAACCGATACCTGACGAACTTCCAGCGTGCTCATGATCGAGGGCTCCGCGATAGATCACCGCGCTCAGCGCGCGGCCTTCTGCACGAACTGCGGATCGACGCCGGCCGAATAGTCGGACAGCACCGTCTGGATCGTGCCCTGCGATTTGAGGAACGTGGCGGTGGCCGCGAGCGACTTCGCGGCGCCCGATTGCGCACCGCCGCCGAGCCACGTCGGCGACGCCTGCTCGGCCGGCGTCGGGAACGCGTAGAGCGCGAGGCTGGCCGGCACGTCCTGCGCGTTCGCGCCCGACACCTTCGCCACCGCCGCGACTTGCGGCGACCCGGCCTTCCACGCGGCCGCATGCGCACGGTAGTCGGCATCGGCGGCGGCAAGCACCTTCACGAAGCGCGTGACGAACTCGGGGTTCTCGCGCGCGAACTTGCGGCTCACGACGAAGCCGTCGAAGGTTGCCTTGCCGCTTTCTTTCGCAACCCGGCCCGACGTCGTCAGCACGGTGCCCGACTGCTTGACCTTCGCCAGCACGGGATCCCAGATATAGGTCGCGTCGATGTCGCCGCGCGCCCACGCGGCCGCGACTTCGGGCGGACGCAGGTTGACGATCTTCACGTCGTTCGGATTGACACCCGCGGCCTGCAGCGCGACGAGCGTATGGAAATGCGACGTCGACACGAACGGCACGCCGATCTTCCTGCCCTTCAGCGCCGCGACGCTCGTGACGCCCGAGCCGTTGCGCGCGACGAGCGCCTCGGCGTCGTTGATGTTGTCGAGTACCCAGAACAGCGAGATATCGAGCCCTTGCGACAGGCCGGCCGCGATCGGGCTCGACCCGGCTTCGCCGAGCTGCACGGAGCCCGACGCGAGCGCGCGGATCACGTCGGCGCCGCTGTCGAGCTTGCGGAAGGTGACCTTGTAGCCGGTCGCCTTTTCGACTTCACCGCTCGCCTGCGCGTAGCGCCACGGTACGACCATGTCCTGGTACGCGATCACGACTTCGCGCGATTCGGCGTGCGCCGCGCCGAGCGCGGCAAAGGCGGTCAGCGCGACGACGGCGCGGCGGATGAAGCTGAAACGGGACATGCGGCTCTCCTTCGGAATGCGGGCATTGCTGCGGGAGAGCCGACTATAGGAGCTTTGCGCGCGGCGGGAGCGAACTTATCCTGCGAAGCTATCGATGCCGTTTCAGCTTTGCTTCCCACGCTGAATTGGATCGTGCATCCGGTCGGACGGCGATTGCCGTGCGAATGCGGGGATCGCGGCCGCACCAGCAAAAAAGCCCGCATCGCTGCGGGCTTTTTCGACTGCGTGAAGGCTGCAGTAACGCTGACGCGGCGCTCAGACCACGCCGGCCCCATGCGCCTGCAGATCGGCGTGATAGCTCGAACGCACCATCGCGCCGACGGCCGCGTGCGTGAAGCCCATCTTGTACGCCTCTTCCTCGTACATCTTGAACGTATCCGGATGCACGTACGCACGCACCGGCAGGTGGTGCTCGGACGGCTGCAGGTACTGGCCGATCGTCAGCATGTCGACGTCGTGCGCGCGCAGGTCGCGCATCACCTGCAGGATTTCCTCTTCCGTCTCGCCGAGGCCGACCATCAGGCCCGACTTCGTCGCGACGTCCGGATGCAGCGCCTTGAAGTCCTTCAAGAGCTTCAGCGAGTGCGCGTAGTCCGAACCCGGGCGCGCTTCCTTGTACAGGCGCGGCACCGTTTCGAGGTTGTGGTTCATCACGTCGGGCGGCGCGGCGTTCAGGATCGAGATCGCGCGGTCGAGACGGCCGCGGAAGTCCGGCGTCAGGATCTCGATGCGCGTGTCCGGCGACTGCGCGCGCGTTTCGCGGATGCATTCGACGAAGTGGGCGGCGCCGCCGTCGCGCAGGTCGTCGCGATCGACGCTCGTGATCACCACGTACTTGAGCTTCAGCGCGGCGATCGTGCGCGCGAGGTTCTTCGGCTCATCGGTGTCGAGCGGATCGGGGCGGCCGTGGCCGACGTCGCAGAACGGGCAGCGGCGCGTGCACTTGTCGCCCATGATCATGAACGTCGCGGTGCCCTTGCCGAAGCATTCGCCGATGTTCGGGCAGCTCGCTTCCTCGCACACGGTGTGCAGGTTGTGCTCGCGCAGGATCGTCTTGATCTCGTTGAAACGCGAGCTGCCGGTGGCCGCCTTCACGCGGATCCACTCGGGCTTCTTCAGCTTCTCGATCGGAATGACCTTGATCGGGATGCGCGCCGTCTTCGCCTGCGCCTTCTGCTTGGCGGTCGGATCGTAGGCAGGGGTCGCGGCCGAATCGGCCGGTGCGGGAGAAGCGGTAACGTCAGTCATTCGATTGTTCCAGTGCCTGCGGCTTGTCGGCGGCCGCGGATGCGCCGTCGAGGTTGGCGATCAGACGGCGCACCAGCGTGTGGGCGACGTCGTTCCAGTCGGCGGCAACCTCGAGGCTCGCCATGTCGACAGTTTCCAGTCCGGCATAGCCGCACGGGTTGATCGCAAGAAACGGGCGCAGATCCATCTTCACGTTCAGGCTCAGCCCGTGATAGCTGCAGCCGTTGCGGATCTTCAGGCCGAGGGCCGCGATTTTCGCGCCTTCGTGCATGCCGGATGCCACGTAGATCCCCGGCGCGCCCGCCTTGCGGACCGAAGCGAGATTATACGCCGCGAGGGTTTCGATCACGGCCTCCTCGATCTTCGTCACGAGCGTGCGCACCATCAGCTTGCGCCGGCGCAGGTCCAGCAGCAGGTAGGCGACGATCTGGCCGGGGCCGTGGTAAGTGATTTGCCCGCCGCGGTCGACCTTCACGAGCGGCACGCCGCTGTCGGCCACCAGCAGGTGGGCCGGGTCGCCCGCCTGGCCGAGCGTGTAGACGGGCGGATGCTCGACCACCCAGATCTCGTCGCCGGTGTCGGCCGTGCGCGTGTCGGTGAACGCGCGCATCGCGTCGAAGCTCGTCTGGTAGGCCTCGACGCCCCGCCAGCGAACGGTGACCGGCTGTGCCGGTGATTCGGCGGGCGATGCGGAAACGGCGACAGGCGTGGACACGATGGAAACCGGCGAAACGGACATGGGCGGTAGTTTACCGAAAACCCATGGGTCTCGCCGGCCAGGGAAAGGGACGGATCGTCAGTATCCGTCGGAGGAAATGCCGATCAAACAGTGCGCCATCCGTCATGGAACAGCGCGGCCACGCGTTCGCGCAGCCGTGCCAGCCCGCCGAGCGCGACCTCCCTGGTCGGCCGCGACACCGAGAACGCGACGCACGCGCCCTCCCGGCCTTCCGCGCTGAGCCACAGCCGCTCGCCGCGGCGCAGCTTCAACGTCTCGCCGTCGACCAGGAAGTAGTCGTCGACGTCGTTGCTGCGCGTGGCCCAGATCGGCCCGCACTGGACAATCAGCCGCGTGCTGCGTTGCACCTTCATCGGCACGGTTTCGCCCGCGGGGATTTCGAACGTGATGCTTGAAGAAATTTCTTGCATGATCGACTCCGCCAATAAATGCTTCGATGGCTACAATCGTAGTCACTTGAAGGCGTCCGACCAAACGACCAATTTTCACGTCGATGTGAGGAAAATTAGCAAATGGACCTCCGCCAGCTGCCTGCATTGAACGCGATTCGCGCGTTCGAAGCCGCCGCCCGTCACGAGAATTTCTCGCGCGCCGCCGACGAGCTGTACGTCACGCACGGCGCGGTCAGCCACCAGGTGCGCGCGCTCGAGGAGGAGCTCGGCGTGCAGCTTTTCACGCGCAACGGCAAGCGGCTGTGCCTGACCGACGCCGGCATGCGCTACGCGCAGCAGATCCGCACCGCGCTGATGGTGATCGCCAACGCGACACGCGACGTGCGGGCGAGCGACCGCGACCGGCGGCTCGTGGTGTCGATGCTGTCGTCGTTCGCCGCGCGCTTCATCACGCCGCGCATCGGCACGTTCATCGAGCGGCATCCGGAAATCGACGTCGAGCTGCAGTCGACCAACTCGCTCACCGATTTCGCGCGCGACGACGTCGATCTCGCGATCCGCTTCGGCCACGGCAGCTATCCGGGGCTGCATGTCGAGCCGCTGTTCGACGAGGTGTTCTTTCCGGCGTGCGCGCCGACGCTGAACGGCGGCAAGCTGCCGCAAACGCCCGCCGATCTCGTGCACTACAACCTGTTGCGCTCGGACGACGAGCTGTGGCGGCCGTGGTTCGACGCGGCCGGACTCAAGACGCTGACCGAGCCGAAACGGGGGATTCTGTACCAGGATTCGTCGAACCTGCTGCTGGCCGCGATCGACGGCCAGGGCATCGCGCTGGTGCGCCGCTCGCTCGCGGTGCACGACCTGCTGGACGGGCGCATCGTGCGCCTGTTCGACATCGACGGGCCGAGCCCGTGGCACTATTTTTTCGTGTGTCCGCCGCCGCTGCTGAACACGCCGCGCGTGCAGGCATTCAGGACCTGGCTGCTCGACGAAGTCGCCGAATACAAGCGGCTGTGCGACGAGCTGGACGCGCGGCGCGCGGCGGGGAAGCCCCCCGCCGAGTGCGCGCAGGAAGGAGGATGGAAGGCGCTTGCGCTTAAAGTACGACCTTGACCATCGGATGGCCGGTCAGTGCGCGGTAGATGTTGTCGAGCTGTTCCTGGCTCGTCGCGCGCACGGTGATCGTGAGGCCCGTGTAATTGCCGCCGCTCGACGCGCGCTCCTCGATCTTCTCGACATCGATCTCGTTGTCGTGAACGGCGACGACCTTGAAGATCGTGTCCTTGAACTCGGGGTGCGCCTTGCCCATGATCTTGATCGGGAAATCGCACGGGAACTCCAGCAGCGACTCCTTCCGGGTCTCGATCGCGCCGGTGACCTCGACGGTTTTGGTCGGTTCGCTCATCATTTTCTCCGGGTTAGGTCAAACTGTTCAAACTCACGTGCCTTCGCACGCTGGTACGCGTCATACAGCGCCGCGAACACGGGGCCCGGCTTGCCGCCCTGCACGGGCAGATCGTCGAGCGACGTGACGGGCAGCACTTCCTTCGTGGCCGACGTGATCATGATTTCGTCGGCCGCGCGCAACTCCACTTCGCTGATCTCGCGTGCGACGAACGGGATCCTGCATTCGTCGGCCAGCTCCTCGACCAGCGCGTAGCGGATCCCTTCGAGGATCTTGTTGCTGCGCGGCGGCGCGATCAACTCGCCGTTCTTCACGATCCACACGTTCGACGACGAGCCTTCGGTCAGGTAGCCGTCGCGCAACTGCAGCGTCTCGAACGCGTCACGTTCGGCCGCATGCTGCGCCATCAGCACGTTGCCGAGCAGCGAGATCGACTTGATGTCGCAATGCAGCCAGCGGCGATCCTCGGCCGTCACGCAACGCACGCCCTTCGCGCGCTCTTCTTCCGACGGCAGGCGCAGCGGGCTCGTCATCGCGAACACCGTCGGCACCGCGTTCGCCGGGAACGCATGGCCGCGCTTCGCGACGCCGCGCGTCACCTGCAGGTAGACGAGCGCGTTGCCGTCGCCGAGGCCTTCGGCATTCGCCGCGACGATGCGCTCGATCAACGCGCGCCAGCCGGTGGCATCGTGCGGGTTGTCGATGCCGATCTTCTTCAGGCTGCGCGCGAGCCGCTCCAGATGCTGCTCGATCCGGAACGGCACGTGCGCGCCGTCGTGCGCATAAACGGGGACGACTTCATACACGCCGTCGCCGAAGATGAACCCGCGGTCGAGCACCGGCACACGGGCTTCGGACAGCGGCACCAGCTCCTCCTGCGACGAGACGCTGAGGTAGACGATCGGTTCGAATTCGGCTTGGCTCATGGTGATGACAGATGGGGATGAAGTCGTAAAAACAAAGGCCCGTCGTGCTTACTTCTTCTTGCTGAACATCAGCAGGATCGAGTCCCAGATACGCCCGAAGATACCGGCTTCCGGCACGGCCTGCAGCGCGACGACCGGGAATTCGGACAGCGTCTTGCCGTCGGCGACGATCTTCACGGTGCCGACCTGCTGGCCTTCCGCGAGCGGCGCGATCAGCGGCGCGTTGACGTCGACTTCCGTCTTGACCTTGTCGCCGAGGCCGCGCGGCACGGTCGCCCACTGGTCGCCCTTCACGCCGACCTGCACGGTGTTTGCCTTGCCCTTGTAGATGCGCGGCGTCGAGATCGCCTGACCGCCCTTGAACAGGCGCACCGAATCGAACGCGCTGTAGCCGTAGTTCAGCATCTTCATGCTGTCCTGAGTGCGTTCGCCTTCCTTCTGCTCGCCCATCATCACCGACACCAGGCGGCGCTGGCCGTCGACACCCGGGATCGCGCGCTTCGCCGACGCGATCAGGCAGTAGCCGGCCGCCTGCGTATGGCCCGTCTTCAGGCCGTCGACCGTCGGGTCGAGCCACAGCAGACGGTTGCGGTTGCCCTGGCGGATGTTGTTGTACTTGAATTCCTTCTCCGAGAAGATGCCGTAGTACTGCGGAAAATCGCGGATCAGGTGCGCGGACAGCTTCGCGAGGTCGCCGGCCGTCGTGTAGTGGTTCGGGTCGGGCATGCCGTTCACGTCGGCGAAGTGCGTGCCCTTCATGCCGAGGCGCTGCGCCTCGTCGTTCATCAGCGTGACGAACTGCCCTTCGCTGCCGCCGACCAGTTCGGCCAGCGCGATCGCGGCGTCGTTGCCCGACTGGATGATCATCCCGTACACGAGGTCATGCACGGACACCGGCTTGTTCGCCTCGATGAACATGCGCGACTCGTCGGTGCCGACACGGCGCACCGCTACGCTCGGCGTGACGATCTGCTCCATCGAGATCTTCTTCTTGTCGAGCGCCTCGAACACCAGGTAGGCCGTCATCAGCTTCGTCAGCGACGCGGGCTCGACGCGTTCGTCGGCGTTGCCCGATGCGAGCACCGTGTTGCTCGTCGCATCGACGAGCACCCACGAGCGCGCGTTCACGCCCGGCGGCGGAACCGCGCCCGGCATGAAGGTCGCGGGCGCGCCGGTGAACTGCTCGGCGGCGGCCGGCGCCGCATGCGCGGCCTTGGCCTTGGCGGCCGGCTTCGCCTCGGCGACGACGATCGTCGACGCGAGCGCGACGGGCAGCATCACGCCGAGCGCGACGTTGCGCGTGGCGGTGCCGAAGGCGATGGAGGAAGCGAGGGACTTGAGGCCTTGGGGAGACAGACGCATGATCGATTCAGGCTGATGGCAGAAAGTGCGGTGCGAAACGCGCAGGGTTGAACGGCAAGGCGGCGGGCGTTTCGGGCGCTCGCCCGACATCGTCGGGCGACGCGAAACGCGCCGGTTGGACTCGTGCGGACGCGATCGGTTCGCGACCGTCGCGAGCGGGCGGACAGGCGGCGAAACGAGCGCCGCATGGGCCCAGCCGGGCCGCGGGCGACGCGAAATGCGGCCATTATACGTGGCCGCGAACGGCGTTTTCGGGAACCGGGTGTAGCGTCCGGTGCCAGGCGGTGCCGATGTGCCGGCGAATTCGTGCTGGTGGCAACGCGCAAACCGCGGCGATGCCCGGCGGCATCGCGAGGATTTGCAGCGCCACCACGGGCGCGAAGGCGCAGCATATCGGTGCCGGTTGGTGGCAGTTGGCGCCGAACACTACACGTTCGCAAGACGGCCGCAACCCGGCTTCAGGAGGATAGCGCGGGCACGCTGCGGGAAATCGCTCGAAGCCGTGAGAAAGGCGCGCGCAGGCGGGGTGCAAGTCGGGTTGCGCCGCGCGGCGCGGCGCGATGTCGCGCGGGTGGATCGCGCCTCCGGCGGGTGCCGGGTGCGCGGGGCGATGCGAGCCGCCGGCCGTTACGCCGGCGCCTGCGTGCCGGTTAGCGCCATGCGTCGACGATGATGCGCTTCAGCACATGCAGCTTGCGGTGGAGGAAATGCTCGGCGCCGGGGATCACGACGACCGGCAGTTCCTGCGGCCGCGCCCAGTCGTACACCGACGCGATCGGCACCGTGTCGTCGGTTTCGCCGTGGATCACGAGCGTGTTCTCCGGCACGTCGGCCACCTGCCAGCGGCTCGCGGCCGTGCCGACGAACACCATCCGCTCGATCGACTCGCCCGCGTCGCGCAGCCGCTTCGCGACGTGCGACAGCACGAAGGTGCCGAACGAGAAGCCCGCGAGCACGAGCGGCAGGTCCGCATACGCAGGCTGCGCGCGCATGTGCGCGAGCACCGCGAGCAGGTCGTCGGCCTCGCCGGTGCCGTTGTCGTGCACGCCTTCGGTCGCGCCGACGCCGCGGAAGTTCGACCGGTAGACGACGTAGTCGAGCTGCACGAGCGTACGCGCCAAGGTCTGTGCGACCTTGTTATCCATCGTGCCGCCGAACAGCGGATGCGGATGCGCGACGAGCGCGATGCCGCGCGGCGCGGCACCGCCTTCGCGCACGGCGTCGGGCAGGTCGACCGCGATTTCGATCTGCCCGACCGGACCTGCGATCAGCGATTTCTGCGTATAAACGTTCATTCGGCCGGCCCGTTCAGATCTTGAGACGATCGACGACCTTGCCGTCGCGCAGGTGCGATTCGACGATCTCGTCGATGTCGGCCTGGTCGACGTAGGTGTACCACGTGCCTTCCGGATACACGACCATCACGGGCCCTTCCTCGCAGCGGTCGAGGCAGCCGGCCTTGTTGATGCGAACCTTGCCGGGCCCCGCGAGGCCGAGTTCCTTCACGCGCTTTTTCGCGTACTCCTGCATGGTCTGCGCGTCGCATTGCGCGCAGCTCGGACGCTCGGCGCCCGGCTCGCGCTGGTTCAGGCAGAAAAAGACGTGGTGCTGGTAGTAGGAATCCATGATGGTGACGAGCGGCCCGGCGCGGTGCCGGGCGGAAAGAGGGGCGATAGCCGTTGCGCGGTGCAACGGATGATGGTCCGGACGATTATAGCGACCGGCGCGCGCCGCTGCCCGCGATCCGGCCGGAACCGCCCCGCCCGGACTGCACCGTCAGCGGCGCACCGCGGCCGGCAGCCACGCGTGCTCGACGCGCTGGCCGAGCCAGATCAGCGCCGCGTAGGGCCAGATCCATGCGAGCCAGCGCGCAATGCTGTTGAAGTGCAGGTAGCGGCCCTGCCGCCAGCCCGACAGCGTGAAATCGAAGAACGGATTGACCGGCAGCAGGTTGACGAGCACCACGCCGGCCAGCAACGCAAGCGCCGCGAGCGTCGCGCGCCAGGCGGCCGGCACGCGCAGCGCGACGAGCGCGGCCGCGAAACCGAGCTCGATGCCGAGCCGCGCGCCGGGCGTCGCCCACACCACGACGAGGCCGGTGGCCGACTGCATGAACGTCGCGGCCGCCTTCAGCACGAGCGTCGCGGCGACGAACGCGATCAGCAGCCGGATGCGCGGCGCACTCGGCCGCATCGCGAGCGACGCGATCGCCAGGGCGGCAAACAGCATCAGCCCGCCGAGCGCGGCCTCCCACGCGGAATCGGACAGCCAGCCGTCGACGCGCTCGGGCCATTCGCTCACGTGCCACGCGGCCGGCAGCCACGCGAGCAGCGTGTTCTGCATCGACGCGTCGGCGCGCTCCCACAGCGCGGCCGGCCAGTCGCCGATGCCGAACAGGAACGGCGACGGAAACAGGATCGCGAACGGCCACAGCACGGCGAGCAGCAGCGGCGTCGCGCCGTCGGCCTCGAACCACGCGAAGCGCAGCCGGCGCAGCGCGCCGCGGTCGAGCAGCGCACCGGTGGCCGGTGCGACGAGCGCCGCGCCCAGCAGCGCGCCGAGCGCGTTGGCCGCGAGATCGAGATTCGACGCGACGCGCGTCGGCAGGTAGGTCTGCAGCGCCTCCATCGAGCCCGACAGAAGCACGCCGAGCGCGCCCGCGATCAGCGTCGCCGCGACCCCGCGCCAGCGCGGGTGCAGCGCGAGCACGCCGAGTGCGCCGAACGGCAAATAACCGAGCACGTTCGTGACCACGTCGAACGCGGTCACATAGCGCTGCATCGGCGCGAACAGGTAGTCGAACGGCCCGATGCCGAGCGACACCCAGCCTTCGAACGGATACAGCGACGCGTAGACGATGAGCGCCGCGTAGGCGGCAAAGGCCTGCCGCGCGAGCGGCGATGTGCGATGCGTGCCGGTCGCGTTCATCGCGGCTGCGCGGCGTGCGTCACGGCGTGCCCGCGTATGCCTGCATGCCGACCCATGCGGCGATCTGCGACACGAGTTCGTCGCTCGCCGTCGCGAGCGCGCGCGCGCCGCCGGCCGCGTCGGGCGTGCTCGACGGCGCGCGCGCGACGAACGTGCGCTGGCCGAGCACCTTGCCGTCGAGCGTCAGCGTCGCGCGCGCGGTGACGGCGCCGTGGCTTTGCGACTGCCCGTCGAACACCTGCTCGAATTCGTTCAGGTCGACCTTGAGGGTCGGCGCGCGCACGCCGTCGGTCCCTTCGAGCACCGCGCCGCGCGACGACAGCGCGCCGCGCAGCCGCTGCGTGAGCAGTTGCGCGGGTGGCGCGGTCCAGCGGCTGTCGCGATAGACGGCCACGTGCTGCGCATCCGCGTACGCGAGGCGGTACGCGAACTTGTCCGAATCGAGCGCGTCGGGCGCCGCGATATCGAGCACCTTCAGCGCAGGGCCCGAACCGGCCGTCACAACCGACGGGGCCGCCCCAGGTGCGGCCGGCCCGAGGTCGTAGCGGACATTCGACAGCGCCGCGCTGTTGCCGGCGCAGCCGGCCGCAAGCGCGAGCGTCAGCACGGCAAACGCAGCCGCGGCCGGACGCAGCGCGCGGTCAAGGATTCGTGGCATGGCGTGTTCCTGCATGATGTTTCCGGTTTCGATGGACGTCACTGCCCGGCCGTTTCCGGCCAGGCGATCGATGGGTTTCCGCCCTGCTTCACTTCCCGGCCGTCGCAGCCGGCCAGGCGAAGCCCGCTTCGCCGGGCCCCGGCGCAGCGCCGGGCGTGCCGAACAACAGACTGCGCGGGTTGCGGCCGAGTTCACCGGCGACGTCCTTCAATTGCCGCGACGCGTCGCCGACGCTGCCGGCCAGCGCATTGAAGCGCGGCAGCGTGTCGTACTGCACGCGCGCATTGAGGTCGTTCAGCGCGACGCCGACCTGCTCCGCGGCCGTGCCCGCCTTGTTCAGGTTCGACACCAGCGGCCCGTTCGGCTGCAGCAGCGTGTTCGCCGACGCCATCGTGCGGTTCACCTGGTGCATCGTCTCCGGCAGCGCGGCGACGGCCGGGGCGAGTTGCTTCGACAGCGTCGTCGCGCCATCGGCCGCGTGCTGCAGGCTTTCGGCCGTCGCGCGCAACTGCTCGCGCATCTCCGGCGACATCAGCGCGTTCGCGCTTTTCGCGGCCAGTTCGAGCTGCCGCAGCAGCACGTCGCCGCGCTCCTGGATCTGGTCGAACAGGCTCGGCCGCATCGGGATCTGCGCAATCGCCTTCGGCGACGACGGCAGCGGCGCCAGGTCGCGGCCCGTATCCTCGAGCTGCACGAACGCGATGCCCGTCACGCCCTGGAAGCCGAGGCTGCCGTAGGTCGATTGCGTGATCGGCGCGTCGTGGTCGACGAGAATCCGGATCCGGATCTGGCCAGGGTGCGTGCGGTCGAAGCCGATCGACTGCACCTTGCCGACGTCGAGGCCGCGAAAGCGCACGGCCGCGTCCGGGAACAACCCCGTCACGTTGGTGCGCGCGAGCAGGTCGTACGGCACGCGCACGGTGCGGTCGACGTTGAACCAGAACACGGTGCCCGCGATCGCGAGCGTCAGCGCGATCGTGAACAGGCCGGCCCAGAACGCATGTGATTTGTTTTCCATTCGACGGTTCCTTGCTTCTTGCCTTGCCTACAGCTCGACGCTCGACAGCGCCGGTTCGAGGGCCGCCTTCGGCAGCTTCGCGCGCCGCTCGGGCGGCAGCGCCTGCAATGCGCGGCGCCCGCGCAGCCCCAGGAAATATTCGTGGATGAACGGATGGTCGACGTTCGCGGCCTCCTCGACCGGCGCGGCGACCAGCACCTTGCGGTCGGCCAGCACCGCGACGCGCGTCGACAGCGCGACCATCGTGTCGAGATCGTGCGTGATCATCACGACGGTCAGCCCGAGCGTGCGGTGCAGCGTCGCGATCAGCTCGACGAATTCGTCCGATGCCTGCGGATCGAGGCCGGCCGTCGGCTCGTCGAGGAACAGCAGCTCGGGCTCGAGCGCGATCGCGCGCGCGATGCCGACCCGCTTCACCATCCCGCCCGACAGCGCGGCCGGCATCTTCGACGCGTGCTTGCACGGCAGCCCGACCATCTCGAGCTTCAGCATCACGATGTCGTGCAGCAGGTCCGGCGGCACGCGGCCGAGCTCGCGCAGCGGCTGCGCGACGTTGTCGAACACCGTCATCGACGAGAACAGCGCGCCCTGCTGGAACAGCATCCCCGAGCGCGTGCGCATCATCCGCGCGCTCGCGTCGTCGATCGTCGCGGTATCTTCGCCGAACACCTTGATCGTGCCCGACGTCGGCCGCTCGAGGCCGAGGATCTGGCGCACGAGCGTGGTCTTGCCGGAGCCCGAGCCGCCGACGATCGCCACGATCTCGCCGCGCCGCACGTCGAAGTCGAGCTTCTGGTGAACGATGTTGCGCCCGTAGCGCTTGGTCAGGTTGCGCACCTCGATCACGAGGTCGCCGGCATCCGTCGGCGCGGCGGGCGGCGTGCCGGCCGAGGCGACGCCGACTGCCGCGGTGTGAGCCGCTGCGGCACCGGCCGCTGCGGCACCGGCCGGCGCGGCATCGGCCGCCGATTCGTTCGATGCGTTCATCCGAGCCCCACGTTCTGGAACAGGATCGCGAACACCGCGTCGGCGAGGATCACGACCGTGATCGACGACACGACCGACGTGGTCGTCCCTTCGCCGAGGCTCTGCGAGTTCGCCTTGATCCGGAAGCCGAAATGGCACGCGACCAGCGCGATCAGCATGCCGAACACGACACCCTTGCCGACGCCGATGTACAGGTTCGCGATCGGCACGACGCCCGGCAGCGAGCGCACGAAATAGTTGACGTCGATCCCGAGCACCAGCTTCGCGGCGAGCGCGCCGCCCGTCAGCGCGATGATGTTGGTCCACATCACGAGCAGCGGCATCGCGACGCCGAGCGCGAGCACGCGTGGCAGGATCAGCCTCAGCCCGTGCGGGATGCCCATCACGCGCATCGCGTCGAGCTCCTCGGTCACGCGCATCACGCCGATCTGCGCGGTGATCGCCGAGCCCGAACGGCCCGCGACGAGGATCGCCGACAGCACGGGGCCGAGCTCGCGGATCACCGACAACCCGAGGATGTTCACGATGTAGCGGTTCGCGCCGAACATCTGCAGCTGCTGCGCGGACAGGTAGCTGAGCACGATGCCGATCAGGAACGCGACGAGCGCGGTGATCGGCAGCGCCTGCGCGCCGGCGCTGTAGATGTTCGCCGAGGTTTCCTTCCACGGCATCGTCTGCGGGCGGCGCAGCACCGACAGCGCATCGAGGATCACGAGGCCGAACATCGCGATGCCGCCCTGCAGGTGTTCGCCGAACGTGAAGATTGCCTGGCCGAGCCGCGTGACGGGATCGACGCGCACGATGCGCTCGGGCGCCTCGCGCCCGCTGTCGAGCCGCTCGATGCGCTCGAAGATCGTGCGCTGCGTGGCGCTCAGCGCGACGCCGGCCGGCAGCTTGCGGCCCCACACGCGCCACAGCGCCTGGCCGCCGACGTGGTCGAGCCGCTCGATGCCGGACAGATCCCATTCGCTCACGCGCCCGGACCCGATGCTCGCGACTCGGCGCGCGACCGCGCCGCGATTGCGCGCGAGCGCGATTGCGGTCCACTGGCCGGTCAGGCGCACCGTCCGGCCCTGGCCGCCGGCGTCGACCGACAGGCCGGGAGGAGTCTCGAAGTCCAAGGGCAGGTTGTTTGCAAAAGGATGACAGCGGCCATTGTAGCGAACCGCCCGGCGCAGCGACGTGAGGATTTCCGTGGGGCGCCCAGCCGGGCGCGCATAGCTGGGCGCGCCCGGCCCGGGCCTGCTCCCTGAGGCCGCCGCACACGCGGCCCGCGGCCCGCGTCATCGCCTTTCATTCTTCCGTCACGTTTCCTTTCGATACTCTCACGCGCCGCACCTCAGGCCGTCGGCGCCCCGCGCCGCCATTTCGTTGCGCACTTCGCATTTCACAAAACAGAACTCCGAGAACAGGACAACCGATGCGTTTCCCCCCGCTTTCCCGCCGCCGCGTACCGGCCGCCGCCGCGCTCGCCAGCCTCGCCTTTGCCCTCGCCGGCTGCGGCGGCGACGACGTCACCGCCCCGCCGCAGACGCAGGCCCAGGCGCCCGTCGGCACGACGGCCACGCTCGCGCTGCTCGAGACGACCGACCTGCATACCAACGTGCTGTCGTATGACTATTTCAAGCTCGCCGCCGACAATTCGCTCGGCTTCGAGCGCGTGTCGACGCTGATCGCGCAGGCGCGCGCGCAGTACCCGAACACGCTGCTGCTCGACAACGGCGACACGATCCAGGGCACCGCGCTGTCGGACTACCAGGCGCTCGTGAAGCCGATCGGCTGCGACCAGACGCTCGCGATCTACAAGGTGATGAACGCCGCGAAATTCGACGGCGGCGGGATCGGCAACCACGAGTTCAACTATGGGCTGCCGTACCTGTCGCAGGTGACCGGCAACACGTTCGAGGTCGACGGCCTGCCGGCTGCGGCCCAGCAGAAGAAGTGCGCGGGCCCGAACTTCCCGCAGGTGCTCGCGAACGTGATCAGCGCGAAGACCAATGCGCCGCTGTTCACGCCGTACACGATCCTGACCCGCACGGTGACGGCGACCACGCCGGACGGCAAGACGGTCAGCGCGCCCGTGAAGATCGGCATCATCGGCTTCACGCCGCCCGCGATCATGAGCTGGGACAAGCGCTGGCTCGACGGCAAGGTCTACACGACCGGCCTGAAGGAAGCCGCCGAGAAGTACATTCCCGAGATGCGCGCGAAGGGCGCCGATCTCGTCGTCGCGATCTCGCACGGCGGCCTCGACAATTCCGCTTATTCGCCGACGATGGAAAACGGCAGCTGGTGGCTGTCGACGGTAACCGGCATCGACGCGATGCTGATCGGCCACTCGCACCAGGTGTTCCCGGACGCGAACAGCACCGTGTCGCAGTTCAACCTGCCGGGCGTCGACAAGGTCAAGGGCACCGTCAACGGCGTGCCGACCGTGATGGCCAACTACTGGGGCAAGCATCTCGGCGTGATCAAGCTCGGCCTGAAGTTCGACGGCAAGACGTGGGGCGTCGACAAGTCGCAGACGACCGTCGAGGCGCGGCCGATCCAGAATGCCGACAAGACCTACGTCGCGGCCGACCCGTCGGTATCCGCGGCGATCGCCGCCGAGCACCAGGCGACGATCGACTACGTGAAGACGCCGATCGGCTCGACCGATTACCGGATGAACTCGTACTTCGCGGATGTCGGCGATCCGGGCGCGATCCAGATCGTCAACGAGGCGCAGGCCGACTACGTGAAGACCTACGTGCAGGCGAACCTGCCGCAGTACGCGTCGCTGCCGGTGCTGTCGGTCAGCGCGCCGTTCAAGAGCGGCTTCGGCGGCGGCAGCGACTACACCGACGTCGCGCCGGGCGCGCTCGCGATCAACAACGCGGCCGACCTGTACCTGTATCCGAACACCGTGTACGCGGTGAAGGTGAGCGGCGCCGACGTGAAGAACTGGCTCGAGACGGCCGCGAAGCGCTTCAACCGGATCGACCCGACGCAAGCGACCGTGCAGAAGCTCGTCAGCAGCTTCCCCGGCTACAACTTCGACATGTTCACGTCCGCCGATCTGTCGTACGAAATCGACGTCACGCAGCCGCTCGGCAGCCGGATCAGGAACCTGACGTACAAGGGCGCGCCGATCGATCCGAACGCGCAGTTTATCGTCGCGACCAACAACTACCGCGCGAGCGGCGGCGGCAACTTCCCGGGCCTCGACGGCAGCAAGACGATCTTCGCGTCGCCCGACGCGAACCGCGACGTGCTGATCGCGTTCATCAAGAAACGCGCCGCGATCACGCGGGCGGCCGACGGCGCGCAGCGCAGCTGGCGCTTCACGAAGCTCGCGAGCTCGGTCGCGCACGTGCAGTTCGCGTCCGCACCGAACCGCCTGGGCGACGCAGCGGCGGCCGGCCTGACCGGCATCACGCAGGTTGCGGCCGACGACGGCTCGGGCAAGAACCTCGCGACCTACGAGATCGACCTCACGCAATGAGACACGCGATGCAACCGATCCGGACGATGCGGCCGGCCGAAACCGGCCTCGCCGCCGCCGCGCGGCGCGTGCTGCGCGCGAAACTCCCGCCGGCCGCGCTGCTCGCGGCGGCGGCCGTGACCGTCGCGGCCGTCGTCGCGGCGACCGGCCTGCGCGGCAACGGCCCCGCGCCGAGCGCCGCTCAGCTCGACGAATGGCAGGCGATGGTCACGCAGGCCACCGAGCCGCACGCGCTGGCGCAGTTGCGCACGCTCGCGCGCCGCGGCTCGGGCGCCGCGCAGGCGGCGCTCGGCATCGCGCTCGTCGACGCGCGCGAACCGGGGCTGCGCGACGAGGGGCGCGGCTGGCTGGAAACGGCCGCGCAGGCGGACGGCAAGGCCGACGCGCCGGCCGCGCGGCGCGCGCAGCTCGCGCTCGGCAAGGCGTTGCTGCTCGGCAGCGGCGACATCCCGAAGGACTACGTACGCGCCCGCGCGCTGCTCGACGAAGCGGCCGACCAGGGCGATCCGGCCGCCGCGTATTACCTCGGGCTGATCTATCGCAGCGGCTACGGCATCGCCGCCGATCCGGTGCAGGCCGCGCACTGGTTCGACATCGCGTCGCGCGCGGACACCCCGGCCGCGGACTTCATGCTCGCGAACGCGTACCGCGACGGCAGCGGCGTGCCGCGCGACGACGCGCGCGCGCTCGCGCTGTATCGCCGAGCCGCCGAGCACGAGCTGCCGGAAGCCGTGCAGACGCTCGCGATGGCCTATCGCAACGGCGAGCTGGGGCTCCGGCCCGACGCGGACGAATTCCACGCGCAGTGGATCGAGACCGCGCATGCGTTGAAGCACCCGGTCGTCGCGCCGTGACGATTCCGCGGCACACGCGGGCACAAACCGACCGCTCGACGGCTGCCTGACGCGCCCGCCCCGACGCCCCGCGTAGCGATCGCCCTGCAACGGAACCGATCGCGGGGCGCGGGCGAGCGCGCCGATCGCCGTGCCGCCATCCGGTCGATCCGCGTCGGTTGCCCGGCGCGCGCCCCCGCCCCCTGTCGCTACAATAGTCACCATGAACGCCCCCACCTCCTCCGACACGCCCGATTCCGGCGACGCGCACATCGCGCGCAACCGGCTCGACGCGCACCTGGACGCCGCGCCGCGCGCGTGGCCGCTCGACATCGTCGCCGCCACCGGCTCGACCAACGCCGACCTCGCCGCCCGCCTGAAGGCGCTGCCGCGCAACGCGAACGCATTGCCCGCGCCGCTCGTGCGCGTTGCGTTCGAGCAGACGGCCGGCCGCGGCCGGCAGGGCCGCCCGTGGTTCGCGCAGCCCGGCAATGCGCTGCTGTGCTCGATCGGCTGCATCGTGCCGCGCCCCGTCGACGCGCTCGGCGGCCTCAGCATCGCGATCGGCGTCGCACTCGCCGAAGGGCTGGCCGCACTGCCGCTCGACGCCCGCATGCGCGTTGCGCTCAAATGGCCGAACGACCTGCTGCTGGCCGCAACCGACGAAGGCTCGCCGCGCATCGTCGGCAAGCTCGCCGGGATCCTGATCGAAACCGTCTGGAGCACCGCCGACGCAACCGCCGTCGTGATCGGCTTCGGCATCAACGTCCGCGGTGCGGAAGCCGTCGCCGCGCAGGTCGACGCGCTGCGCGCACGCGACGCGACGCTCGCGAGCGGGCTGCCGCCCGCCGCGCTGTCGGTCGCGTGCGCGTCGGCCAACCTCACCGATACGCTCGCCGCGTCGCTGAACGCACTCACGCCGGCGCTCGCGCAGTTCGCAACCGAAGGGCTCGCGCCGTTCCTGCCGCGCTGGCACGCGCTGCACGCGTACGCGGGGCGCGAAGTCGTGCTGCTCGAACAGGGTATCGAACGCGCACGCGGCATCGCGACCGGTATCGATGCAACCGGCCAGTTGCTGCTCGACACACCGAACGGCATGCAGGCGATCGCGGCCGGCGACGTGTCGCTGCGCGAAGCGCAATGAGCGAGCCATACCTGCTGATCGACGCCGGCAACAGCCGGATCAAGTGGGCGCTCGCCGACGCGCAGCGCGCGCTCGTCGCCACGGGCGCGTTCGGCCACACGCGCGACGGCGGCGCCGATCCCGACTGGTCGAACCTGCCGCGTCCGCGCGGCGCATGGATTTCGAACGTCGCGGGCGCCGATGTGGCCGCACGGATCGACGCGCTGCTCGACGCCCGCTGGCCCGGCCTGCCGCGCACGACGATACGCTCGCGCCCCGCGCAATGCGGCGTGACGAACGGCTATACGACGCCCGACCAGCTCGGCAGCGACCGCTGGGCCGGCCTGATCGGCGCGCATGCGGCCTTTCCGGGCGAGCACCTGCTGATCGCGACGTTCGGCACCGCGACGACGCTCGAGGCACTGCGCGCGGACGGCCGTTTCACGGGAGGCCTGATCGCGCCGGGCTGGGCGCTGATGATGCGCGCGCTCGGCACGCACACCGCGCAGTTGCCGACGCTGACCACCGACATCGCGAGCGGGCTGCTCGCGGGCGCGCAGGCCGAGCCGTTCCAGGTCGACACGCCGCGTTCGCTGTCGGCCGGCTGCCTGTACGCGCAGGCGGGGCTGATCGAACGCGCGTGGCGCGATCTCGCCGATGCATGGCAGGCACCCGTGCGGCTCGTGCTGGCAGGCGGCGCGGCGGACGAGGTCGCGCGCGCGCTGACGCTGCCGCATACGCGGCACGACGCGTTGATCCTGTCCGGGCTAGCGCTGATCGCCGCGGAAGCTACCGCGGAGGATTGACGGAAATTCGCCGGCTTCGCGCCGCACTGGCGGTATCGACGAATGCCCATGCAGGGCTTCGTCGCGGTGACGGTGGGACAGCGCACGCCGCCGCCGCGATACGGACGGCGGGCCACCGCGCGGCAAAGGTCGCACGTGTATTGCCTGACTGTTGCGAACAGTCATGGAAACAACGAACAGGCCGGCCATGCGGCGGGTCCGACTGAACGACTGAAGGAAAAGGAGTGTCGACGATGCTGCGCTGGCTGATCGCTGTTCTCTTTCTCGCCAACATGCTCTCGTTCGTGGTGGCGCGCGGCGTGTTCGGGCCGCTGCCGGCAGCCGGCCCGCGCGAGCCCGGCGTGCTGTCGCGGCAGGTGCAGCCCGACGCGCTGCGCGTGACGCCGCTGGCGCAGGCGGCCGACCAGCCCGTCGTCGGCAGCCCGATCGTGCCGCCGGCCGTCACGGCCGCGCCGCTCGCGGCATCCGCGCCCTGATGGCGCCGGGTCGCGCTCAGGACTGCTGCGCGCGGACCTTCTTCAGCAACGCGGTGGTCGAGCGGTCGTGCTCGAACGGAATCGCCAGCGCGCGGCCGCCCCAGCCGCGCACGAGCGCCGATTCCGGCAGCGCATCCATGTCGTAGTCGCCGCCCTTCACGAGGATGTCAGGACGAATCGCCTCGATCAGCGACACCGGCGTCTTTTCCTCGAACTTCACGACCCAGTCGACGCTTTCCAGCGCCGCGAGCAGCGCCGCGCGATCGTCCTCGCGGTTGATCGGCCGGTCGTCGCCCTTGCCGAGCATGCGCACCGACGCGTCGCAGTTCACGCCGACGATCAGGCATGCGCCGAGCGCTTTCGCGTCGGCGAGATACGTGACATGGCCGCGATGCAGGATGTCGAATACACCGTTGGTGAACACGACGGGCGACGGCAGCGACGCGCGCAGGGCAACTAAGGCGTCGCGGGTGATCAGCTTGCGTTCGAAGGTGGCGGACATGATGGAGATCGGACGGAATGAACGATGGCGCGCACGGCGGCCCCGACGGCAGGACGCGGCGGCGGCGCCAGATAAAAAGCCCGCCGGACCGGCCGGGCGGGCTTCATGCAACGGACGCGAAACAGCGCGACGCGGCCGGCGCGACTCACGCCGGCTACGGTGCCTGGTGGCCTCAGGCCGGCTGCGCGGCCGACGACGGGCCGCTTTCGGCCTGCAGGCGGCCGGTGACTTCCTTGCGGTAGCGGTTCAGTTCCTGCGCGGTCGCGAACGTGCGCTCGAACAGGATCGACAGGTTGTGCAGGATGCGCTCGACGACCTTCTTTTCCCACTCGCCGTCGAAACGGATCTGTTCGTCGAGCCAGCGCTCGAGCCATTCCGGATCCGGCAGGCGCGACTGCACGGTGTCGCGCGGGAACAGCGCCTGGTTCACGTGCAGGTTGGTCGGGTGCAGCGGCTTTTCGGTGCGGCGCGCCGACGCCATCAGCACGCCGATCTTCGCGAACGCGGCACGCGCGACGTCGCCGCAGTTGTTCAGCGCCTTCTTCATGTAGCGCAGGTACGCGCCGCCGTGACGCGCTTCATCGCGCGAGATCGTTTCGTAGATCTGCTTGATGACGGGTTCGGTGTGCCAGTCGGCCGCGCAGCGGTACCAGTGGTTCAGGCGGATCTCGCCGCAGAAGTGCAGCATCAGCGTTTCGAGCGGCGGCGCCGGATCGAACTGGAAACGCACCGCGTGCAGTTCCTCTTCGGTCGGCACCATTTCCGGCTTGAAGCGGCGCAGGTATTCCATCAGCACGAGCGAATGCTTCTGCTCCTCGAAGAACCACACGCTCATGAACGCGGAAAAGTCGCTGTCGTGCTGGTTGTCGCGCAGGAACATTTCCGTCGCGGGCAGCGCCGACCATTCGGTGATCGCGTTCATCTTGATCGTCTTCGCCTGCTCGTCGGTGAGCAGCGAAGCGTCGAACTTGTCCCACGGAATGTCCTTCTCCATGTCCCAGCGGACGGCTTCGAGCGACCTGTAAAGTTCCGGATAAAGCATCGTGTTCATGATGGTCCCACCCCTGTTCTGCGCAATGCGACTTCTCTAAACGTGACTGTTGCCGCAAAGGCGCGCCAAGCGCGCTTTTTGCAGCCAAGACTGTAATTTTACGCGTGAAACCGACCGACCGGACGCTGATTCCGCGTCCGGCAGCCGGGCGGCCGCGCCGCCGCCGTTGGGCACGCCGCAGCCACGCTCCGTTCGAACGGAACCGGCCGCGCTTGCCTGAGTTGGGGGCCGGCGCTGGCCGGCTCGTTGGCGAGCCCGTCCCCTGCCCCAGGCGGGTTCCCCGCAGGGTCCCGTGCGGATGCCGGATCGGCGGGCTGCTCGATGTGGTGTATACGGCGGCGGCCATGATATCACGCGTGTATGACGCTTCCGAGACGCCTGCCCGGTCGCGCGCCGCCAATCCCGGTGCGGCGATCGGTCGCGCCCGACCGTCGCGAAAACGCAACCTCGCGCAACCGCCCGCCATCCGCGTGCATCAGACCCGTATTTCGCCCGTCGCGAGGCCGTCTTCCGGCGGCATGCCGGCTGCCGACGCGCTGCCGCCGTCCGCCTGCGCGATCCAGCCGGCGAGCGTGTCGCGCTGCGCGCGCCCGTCGCCGTAGCCGAGCTCGATCAGTTCGCGCGTGAACGCCTCCTCGAACAGCAGGTAGCTCGCGAACGACGCGCCGGCCGGCTGGCTGCCGCCGACCGCGCCGAGCAGCCCGCGCATCGCCGCCGGCATCTGCTTCAGGTGCTTCGCGGCGATCAGCTCGATACGCTCGGACGGCGCGATCGCGAGCACGTCGACGTGCCGCCAGCCGCTGTCGACCTCGACCTGGTGCGGCAGGTGCTCGATCATCCGGTTGATGTGCTCGATCCGCTCGATGTCCGAGCCGATCGAGTCGAGGAACACGCTCGCAAGCACCTGCTGGCCGATCTGCGCGAGCGTCGGGTAGCCGCGCACGCGGCCGGCGCCGTTCGCGGCCGGAATCTCGGGCCGCGGGTCGGCCGCGCCGACGACGACGATCCGGTGCGCGCCGAAGTGAATCGCCGGCGACAGCGGCGCGATCTGCCGGATCGAACCGTCGCCGAAGTATTCGATCTGCCCGTCGAGCACGAGCGGCACGGCCGGGAATACGAACGGAATCGCCGACGACGCGAGCAGGTGCGACGCCGACAGGTCGACGAGCCGCGCGGTGCGCTGCGCGCGCCGCCACGCCTGGATCGGCTCGGCTGCCTGGTAGAACGTGAGGTGCCGGCCGCTCGAATAGCTGAGCGCCGTCACCGCGAGCGCGTGCAGCAGGCGCGCCTCGAGCATCTGCTCGATCCGGTGGAAGCTCAGTTCGCGCTGCAGCAGGTGCGCGAGCGGCGTGTTGTCGAGCAGCCCGCGCGGCGAACGGCGGGCCGCCCAGCCGAACGTCATCGTCGCGAGCCAGCGTGCGCCGGCGGCCGCGATGCCGAGCCAGTCGGTGCGGTACACGTAGTCGGGGCGCAGGTGCTCCCAGAATTCGAGCAGGCGGCGCACGCCGTGGGAGAAGTCGTCCGCGTGGCTCGCGATCGACGTCGCGTTGATCGCGCCGGCCGACGAGCCGCACACGACCGCGAACGGCAGTGTCTGCCGGTCCGGATCGGCCTCGCGCGCGATTTCGGCCAGCGCCTTCAGCACGCCGACCTGGTAGGCGGCACGCGCGCCGCCTCCCATCAGAACGAGCGCGAGCCGCATGATCGACCTGCTACCGGCGCCGCGTCACGTCGAGCGCTTCGGCGGACGGGTTTCGGGCGACGAAGCGGCCGCCGCGCTCGCCGCGGCCGAACCGGCCGGCTTCGCGCGCTTCGCGGCGGGCTTGCGCGGCGCGGCGGCGGCCCGTGCCGGCTTCGCGGCCTGCTCCGGCGGGGCGGCCGCGTCCGGCGGCGCGTCGCCCGGCGCCGCGGGCTGCATGCCCGGCTGCGCCATCGCGAGGCTCGCGAGCTGATTGAACTGCGACTGCAGCAGGTTCCACCAGCCGGCCGGGTCGAACGCCTGCTGCGCGGCATCGCCTTCCGGCGGCGCATCCGCACCGTCCGTCGCCGGTGCGGCATCGCCCGGCGACGCCGACGCGGCTTTCGCCGCCTGCGCGGCCGCGACGGCCGCTTCCTCGGCCGCCGACATCGAGCTTTGCGCGAACGCGCCGAACGCCCGCAGCGTCGCGAGCGTCGCGCGCTGCACCTCGAGCGCCTGGATCGCGGACTGCAGCATCCCGAGATTGAGCTTCAGCCACTGCTCGACCGCGCGCAGATCGGTGATCCGCTTGTCGAGTTCCTCGACGCTCGTGAGCGGCGCCATCATGTCGGACATGCTCGACAGCGACGGCGGCAGCCCTTGCGTGGCGCCCGGAAACGACGTCATCCCGCCGAACGGCGACATCCGCATCATGTCCCACATCCGGTCCATCATGTCGGCGGGCTTGAAGCCGGCAAAGCCGGCGAAAGGGTTGGAGCCGGAGGCATCGGTCGTCATACGGGCATCCTGGTTGACTGGGGGAGCGGGGCGGCCGCCATGCGTCGTGCGGCCGCGCGTGATTCGATCATAGCGCGCGTCGTCAGAACGGCGCGTCGCCGGGGAAGTCGGGCGGGCGCCGCTCGCGCAGCGAACGGATGCCTTCCTGCACGTCGGGCCCCGAGAAGCCCATGAATTCGAGCGCGAGCGACGTGTCGAAGGTCGGCCCGGCCGTGCGCAGCCAGTTGTTCAGCGCGTACTTGGTCCAGCGGATCGCCGACTGCGAGCCCTGCGCGAGCCGCTCGGCCACTTCGTACGCCTTCGGCAGCAGGTCGGCCGGCTCGACCGCGAGCGATACCAGCCCGATCCGCTCGGCCTCCGCGCCGCTCACGGGCTCGCACAGCAGCAGGTAGTACTTCGCCTTCGCCATCCCGCACAGCAGCGGCCACACGATCGCCGCGTGGTCGCCGGCCGCGACGCCGAGCCGCGTATGGCCGTCGATGATGCGCGCATCCTTCGCGGCGATCGAGATGTCGGCGAGCAGCCCGGCGACGAGCCCCGCGCCGACGGCCGGGCCGTGCATCGCCGACACGATCGGCTTGCTGCAGTTGATCACGTTGTAGACGAGATCGCGCGCCTCGCGCCACACGCGGGCGCGCACGTCGAAGTCGTTCGCCATGTCCTCGACGAGCGCGAGATCGCCGCCCGCCGAAAAGCCCTTGCCTTCGCCGCGGATCACCGCGACGCGCGTGTCGGGATCGCGATCGACGTCGCGCCAGATGTCGGCGAGCTCGCGATGCATGCGCGCGTTCGCGGTCGCGAGGCCGCTGCGGTTCGCGCCCTCGCCGCTCATCACGATGTCGAGCACGCCATGGTCGCGGCGTGTCACCTTCAGTGCTTCGTAACCGCCGTACGCGGCGAGATCGGCCATGCGCCTGCTCCTTGCTCGAGGCTCTTGAATCGAGTGTAGCCAAGCCCGCGCGGGCAAACATCAGGCGAAACCCGGCGCGCGGGCCTGGGCCGGGTTTCGTGCGGGCGCTGCGTGCGTCGCGCGCTTCGCCTTACGCCGCGCCGTCGGGCGGTGCGACCGATTGCTCGATCGCGCCGAAGATCGACTTGCCGGCAGCGTCGAACATCTCGATGCGCACGGTGTCGCCGTAGCGCATGAATTCGGTCTGCGGCGCGCCGTGCTCGATCGTCTCGAGGCAGCGCTTCTCGGCGATGCAGCAGTAGCCGCGCTTCGCGTCCTTGTTCGACACCGTGCCCGAACCGACGATCGAGCCGGCACGCAGGTTGCGAGTCTTCGCCGCGTGCGCGACCAGCTGGCCGAAGTGGAACACCATGTCGGTACCCGCGTCGGGCTGGCCGACCTTCCTGCCGTTCCAATGGACGATCATCGGCCGGTGCACGCGACCTTCGCGCCATTCGTCACCGAGCTCGTCGGGCGTCACGGCGACCGGCGCGAACGCGGTGGCCGGCTTGCTCTGGAAGAAGCCGAAGCCCTTCGCGAGCTCGGCCGGAATCAGGTTGCGCAGCGACACGTCGTTCACGAGCGTGACGAGCCGCACGGCCTTCAGCGCATCGTCGGGCGACGCGCTCATCGGCACGTCGCCGGTGATCACCGCGACTTCCGCCTCGAAATCGATGCCCCATTCCTCGGACGGGCACACGACGTCGTCGCGGGGCCCCAGGAAATCGTCGCTGCCGCCCTGGTACATCAGCGGATCGGTCCAGAACTCGGGCGGCATCTCCGCGCCGCGCGCGCGGCGCACGAGCTCGACGTGGTTCACGTACGCGGAGCCGTCTGCCCACTGGAACGCACGCGGCAGCGGCGCCATGCAGTTGGCAGGATCGAACGCGAACGCGTTGCGCGCGCGTCCCTGGTTCAGCGCGTCGTACAGGTCGCGCAGCTGCGGCGCGTAGAACGCCCAGTCGTCGAGGACGCGCTGCAGCGTCGGCGCGATCGCGTCGGCGATCGCCGCGGTGTGCAGGTCGCGCGACACGACGATCAGTTGGCCGTCGCGCGTGCCGTCCTTCAGCGAAGCAAGTTTCATAGCGGGGATCTGCCGTTGTAGTGACGATGGAAGGAATCTATTTTACGATGGTGAATCCATGCGGCGCGCGACGATCGCGCACGCCGTGTTCGCCCCGATTCTTGCCGCATTTTCGCGCACCCGTTGCCCATGCCCGCCAGCCCGCTTCCCGACGACGATCTCGCCGACTCCGACACCGACGACGCCGCTTCCGGCGAGCACGGCGAGAAGGTCCGTTCCGGCATCCAGTCGATCGAGGTCGGCTTCCGCCTGCTCGACGTGCTGACGAGCGAGCCGCGCGCGATGATGCTGCGCGACCTCGCGCAGCGCGCGGGCATGAGTCCTGCGAAGGCGCACCGCTACCTGGTCAGCTTCTCGCGGCTCGGCGTCGTGTCGCAGGATCCTGTATCGGGCCGCTACGAGCTCGGCGGTTTCGCACTGCAGATGGGGCTCGCGCGACTCGCGCGCGTTGACGGCGTGAAGCTCGCACGGATCGCGCTGACCGAGTTCCGCGACCGCCTCGACCAGACGGTCGGCATCGCGGTGTGGGGCAACCAGGGGCCGACGATCGTGCACTGGATGGAATCGAGCCATCCGGCGAAGGCATCGCTGAAGCTCGGCGACGTGATGCCGCTGCTCGGCTCCGCGACGGGGCTGCTGTTCGCCGCGTACCTGCCGCGCAGCAAGACCGCCGCGATGCTCGAGCGCGAACTCGCCGATACGCGCCGCTCGCCGCATCACGGCGGCCCGCGCACGCTCGACGAAGTCGACGCGGTGCTCGCCGACGTGCGCGAGCACGAGGCCGCGCGCGTCGAAGGGATGCTGCTGCCGACGATCCACGCGTTCTGCATGCCCGTGTTCGACGCGGTCGGCGAACTCGCGCTCGCGATCGTCGCGCTCGGCCAGGAGGGCTCGTTCGATATTGCGTGGGGCGGCGAGATCGACACCACGCTGCGCGCGTGCGCGCGGAAACTGTCTTACGAACTCGGCTATAGTCGCGACGCACGCGACGCCTGACGCGCGCGAGACACCCCGGTACACGCCGTAGCGCGAACGCGCGACGCCTCCGACGGTCCGATTCCTGTGGCGCGCGCTGCGCGCCCGACGTCACGCGACCGACCCGACCCCGTTCCGATGCCCATGCAGCCTGCCGACATCCGCCCGCGTCACGCCCTGCCCCGCCGCTGGCTGCGCGTGGGCGTCGCGCTCGTCGTCGTGCTGGTGCTGCACGCGCTCGCCGCGATCTGGCTGATGCGCAATCGCGAATCGTTCACGCCGCCCGCGCCCGCCGAGATCCCCGTGCAGATCGAGCTGCTGAAGCCGCAACCGATCGAGCGCCAGCCCGCGCCGCCCGCGCCGAAGCCGGTCGAGCACCCGGCCGCCCCCGCGCCGGCCGCGCCCGAGGCCGCCGCACCGAAGCCCGCACCGTCACCGGAGCCGGTCCTAACGTCGACGCAGACGGCCGAGCAAGGCGAGCCCCCACCGGCTGCCGCCTCCGCCGCGAGCGGCGTGCCGGGTGCATCGGACGCATCGGGCACGCACGCCGCATCGGCCGCGGGCGCCGGCAGCGCCGCGACGCCGGGCCCCGCGACCAGCGGCGTGAAGTTCGCCGCGCCGCCGTCCGGCGACCTGCAGTACGACACGTTCTACAACGGGATGCAGAACATGATCGGCACGATCCACTGGCGCACCGACGGGCGCACCTACGACCTGTCGGTATCGATGCCGGTGCCGTTCGTCGGCCCGTACGCCTATCGCAGCGAAGGCCGCATCGACGCGTTCGGCGTCGCGCCCGACCGTTACGTCGAGCAGCGCGGCAAGCGGCCGGAAGACATCGCGATCTTCAACCGCGAGATCCGGCAGGTCGTGTTCACGCGCACGCCGAACAATGCGCCGCTGCCCGACGGCGTGCAGGACCGCTTCAGCATGCTGATGCAGTTGTCGGGGCTCTTGCGCGGCAACCCGTCTGCCTACAAGCCGGGCGTCACGCAGCAGTTCTTCGTGATCGACAACAACAGCGGCGAGACCTGGCCGATCACGGTGATCGGCGACGAGCAGGTGCAGACGCAGGCCGGCATCATCGACGCGCGGCATTTCATGCGCTTGCCGCGCCGCGACGGCGACACGCGCCGCATCGACATGTGGCTCGCGCCGTCGCTCGGCTGGCTGCCCGCGCGGCTCGTGCAGACCGAACCGAACGGCGCGCAGATCGAGCTGCTGTGGCATGGCCGGCTCGCGGCGCCGGCCGTGCCGTCCGATGCCGCGCCGGCAGGCGGCGCAACGAACGCGCCCGCCGGCGCATCGACGCCCGATGCATCGGCCGCACCGCCCGCACCGTCCGCGGAACCGGCACAACCCGCGCCGCCGGCCACCGTGCAACCGCCAGCGCAACCGGCTGAACCGCCAGCGGCGTCGCCTGTCACACAGTGAACGCGCAGGGATCGGCAATTTCGACCGACTACAGATTTCCGTGAAATGGCCGATGACACTCTTTAACAACTATTTCAGTCCACCGGCAGACAATAAGAAACGTTTCATAGACATCGGCTTCTAACCGATACACCCCACGCAACGGGAACGGGGTGTGCAGCGCAAGCCCCTTGAAACCGGCAAGGCTCGCCCCACCTAGGGGACAACAAGGCCAGATGCCACTGCGAAGAGGAGTGCCGCCATGCAAATGATCTACAACAGCCCCAACTACTGCGTCGTCGAATTTGCGCCGCAGGCCGGCCATCATCTGATGAATGCCGGCGGGTACGAAATCGTCGACAAGAATGCGCAGCGCGAGATCTTCATCGACGGCGAACTTGCCGAACGCTTCCGCGCGCACGTGAAGCAACTGATCGAGGATGAACCGTCGCTCGACGAAGTCGACGAATTCCTCGGGCAATTCGACAGCCTGATGATGATGCCCGTCGTGCTGCACTGACGACCCGCGGCCCGGCGCCTCGCGCGGCCGGGCCATTCGCCGCGCATCGACGCGGCGCCGCGAGCACTCCGTTCACGCCCCCGTCCGGTTCGCCGGCGGGGGCTTTCGTTTGGCGGGCGCCCCAGCCGGCGCGAGGCCGGGCGGCGGCCTGGCGCACCGGCTACAATGACGCTTTTCCCGTCTTCGCCGGTCCTCCGCCCATGTCTGCGACTCCTCTCGCCGCTTCCGTCCCGCTCGACGCGCCCTACACGCGCGGCGCCGCACTGCCCGCGCTGCTGAAATCGCGCATCCTGATCCTCGACGGCGCGATGGGCACGATGATCCAGCGCTACAAGCTCGACGAAGCCGCGTATCGCGGCGAGCGCTTCAAGGATTTCCCGCGCGACATCAAGGGCAACAACGAGCTGCTGTCGCTCACGCAGCCGCAGATCATCCGCGAGATCCACGACCAGTACTTCGCGGCCGGCGCCGACATCGTCGAAACCAACACGTTCGGCGCGACGACGGTCGCGCAGGCCGACTACGGGATGGAAGATCTCGTCGTCGAGATGAACGTCGAATCGGCGAAGCTCGCGCGCGAATCGGCCGCGAAATACGCGACGCCGGACAAACCGCGCTTCGTCGCCGGCGCGATCGGGCCGACGCCGAAGACGGCGAGCATCTCGCCGGACGTCAACGATCCGGGCGCGCGCAACGTCACGTTCGACGAGCTGCGCGACGCGTACTACCAGCAGGCGAAGGCGCTGCTCGACGGCGGCGTCGACCTGTTCCTCGTCGAGACGATCTTCGACACGCTGAACGCGAAAGCCGCGCTGTTCGCGCTCGACGAGCTGTTCGAGGACACCGGCGAGCGCCTGCCGATCATGATCTCGGGTACCGTCACGGATGCATCGGGCCGGATCCTGTCGGGCCAGACGGTCGAGGCGTTCTGGAATTCGCTGCGCCACGCGAAGCCGCTCACGTTCGGCCTGAACTGCGCGCTCGGCGCGGCGCTGATGCGCCCGTACATCGCCGAGCTCGCGAAGCTGTGCGACACCTACGTGTCGTGCTACCCGAACGCGGGCCTGCCGAACCCGATGAGCGACACCGGCTTCGACGAAACGCCGGACGTCACGTCGGGCTTGCTGAAGGAATTCGCGCAAGCCGGGCTCGTGAACCTCGCGGGCGGCTGCTGCGGCACGACGCCCGAGCACATCGCCGAGATCGCGAAGGCGCTCGCCGACGTGAAGCCGCGCCGCTGGCCGAACCAGTACAGCGACAACGCCTGACCCGACCGCCCCACGCCCTTCATTACACGAATTCGCACCGCCATGACCGATCACATGATGCGCCTTGCCGGCCTCGAGCCGTTCAACGTCACGTCCGGAACGCTCTTCATCAACGTCGGTGAACGCACCAACGTCACCGGCTCGAAGGCGTTCGCGCGAATGATCCTCAACGGCCAGTTCGACGAGGCGCTCGCCGTCGCGCGCCAGCAGGTCGAGAACGGCGCGCAGGTGATCGACATCAACATGGACGAGGCGATGCTCGATTCGAAGGCGGCGATGGTGCGCTTCCTGAACCTGATCGCGTCGGAGCCGGACATCGCGCGCGTGCCGATCATGATCGACTCGTCGAAGTGGGACGTGATCGAAGCCGGCCTCAAGTGCGTGCAGGGCAAGGCGATCGTGAACTCGATCTCGCTGAAGGAAGGCGAGGAAGCGTTCCGCCGCCACGCGAACCTGATCCGCCGCTACGGCGCGGCCGCCGTCGTGATGGCGTTCGACGAGAAGGGCCAGGCCGATACGTACGAGCGCAAGACCGAGATCTGCAAGCGCTCGTACGACTTCCTCGTGAACGAAGTCGGCTTCCCGCCGGAAGACATCATCTTCGACCCGAACATCTTCGCGGTCGCGACCGGCATCGAGGAGCACAACAACTACGCGGTCGACTTCATCGAGGCGACCCGCTGGATCAAGCAGAACCTGCCGTACGCGAAGGTGAGCGGCGGCGTGTCGAACGTGTCGTTCTCGTTCCGCGGCAACGATCCGGTGCGCGAGGCGATCCACACCGTGTTCCTGTATCACGCGATCCAGGCCGGCATGGACATGGGCATCGTCAACGCCGGCCAGCTCGGCGTGTATGCCGAGCTCGACGCCGAGCTGCGCGAGCGCGTCGAGGACGTGATCCTGAATCGCCGCGCCGATTCCACCGACCGCCTGCTCGAAATCGCCGACAAGTTCAAGGCGGGCGGCGCGAAGAAGGAAGAGAACCTCGAGTGGCGCAACCAGCCGGTCGAGAAGCGGCTCTCGCATGCGCTCGTGCACGGCATCACGACCTTCATCGTCGAGGACACCGAAGAGGTGCGCGCGAAGATCGACGCGGCCGGCGGTCGCCCGATCAACGTGATCGAAGGCCCGCTGATGGACGGGATGAACATCGTCGGCGACCTGTTCGGCCAGGGCAAGATGTTCCTGCCGCAGGTCGTGAAGTCGGCGCGCGTGATGAAGCAGGCGGTCGCGCACCTGATCCCGTTCATCGAGGAAGAAAAGCGCCTGCTCGCGGAAGCGGGCGGCGACGTGCGCGCGAAGGGCAAGATCGTCATCGCGACCGTGAAGGGCGACGTGCACGACATCGGCAAGAACATCGTGTCGGTCGTGCTCCAGTGCAACAACTTCGAAGTGGTCAACATGGGCGTGATGGTCCCGTGCAACGAGATCCTCGCGAAGGCGAAGGTCGAGGGCGCGGACATCATCGGGCTGTCGGGCCTCATCACGCCAAGCCTCGAGGAAATGGCGTACGTCGCGTCGGAAATGCAGCGCGACGACTACTTCCGCGTGAAGAAGATCCCGCTGCTGATCGGCGGCGCGACCACGTCGCGCGTGCACACGGCCGTGAAGATCGCGCCGCACTACGAGGGCCCGGTCGTCTACGTGCCCGATGCGTCGCGTTCGGTGTCGGTCGCGTCGAGCCTGCTGTCCGACGAAGGCGCGACGAAGTATCTCGACGAGCTGAAGTCCGACTACGAACGCATCCGCGACCAGCACGCGAACCGCAAGGCGCAGCCGATGGTCACGCTCGCCGAGGCGCGCGCGAACAGGACGAAGGTCGACTGGGCCGGCTACACGCCCGTGAAGCCGAGGTTCATCGGCCGCCGTGTGTTCAAGAACTACGACCTGAACGAACTCGCGAACTACATCGACTGGGGCCCGTTCTTCCAGACGTGGGACCTGGCAGGCCCGTACCCGGCGATCCTGAACGACGAGATCGTCGGCGAATCGGCGCGGCGCGTGTTCTCCGACGCGAAATCGATGCTCGCGCGCCTGATCCAGGGCCGCTGGCTGAGCGCGAACGGCGTGATCGCGCTGCTGCCGGCGAACACCGTCAACGACGACGACATCGAGATCTACAGCGACGAATCGCGCTCGGAAGTGCTGCTCACGTGGCGCAACCTGCGCCAGCAGAGCGTGCGCCCGGTGGTCGACGGCGTGATGCGGCCGAACCGCTCGCTCGCCGATTTCATCGCGCCGAAGGAATCGGGGGTCGCCGACTACATCGGGATGTTCGCGGTGACGGCCGGCCTCGGCGTCGACGTGAAGGAAAAGCAGTTCGAAGCCGACCACGACGACTACAGCGCGATCATGCTGAAGGCGCTCGCCGACCGCTTCGCGGAAGCGTTCGCCGAAGCGATGCATGCACGCGTGCGACGCGAGCTGTGGGGTTACGCGAGCGGCGAGACGCTCGACAACGACGCGCTGATCGCCGAAAAGTACGCGGGCATCCGCCCGGCGCCCGGCTACCCGGCCTGCCCCGACCACCTCGTGAAGCGCGACATGTTCGACGTGCTGCATGCGGACGAGATCGGCATGAGCGTGACCGATTCGCTGGCGATGCTGCCGGCCGCGAGCGTATCGGGCTTCTACCTTGCGCATCCGGACAGCCGCTATTTCTCGGTCGGCAAAATCGGGCAGGATCAGCTCGAGGACTACGCGCGGCGCATGGCGCTGTCGCTCGACGACGCGCGCCGCGCGCTCGCGCCGCAGCTCTGATCGATGCAGACGGGCGGCCGACCGCCCGTTTGGTCAGACAAAAAGAAAAAGCCCGCTCGGAAGCGGGCTTTTTCTTGCCTTACTCGACCTTTCGTACTGCCGGGCAAGAAAGCTCAGAAGCCCCAATGCACGTCGGCTTCGCCGGCTTTCGCCTCGCGCAGCATCGTGAGGAACGGCGCGACACGCTGGGCCAGGCTCGGCGGCACTTCGTGGTGCGCGTGGTCGGCTTCGTCCTCGTGGAAATGGCCGGCGTGCTCGGCGCGCGCCTGCTTCGCCTGCGCGACTGCGCCTTCCAGCTTCGCGATCGCGTGGTCCAGTTCGTCGTGCGTAATCACACCGCGCTCGCCCAGCTGCTTGCCGACGAGGCCCAGCACATACACCGCGAAATCCTTCAGCACGTCGAGATCCTGTGCCGCCTTGCTCTTGAACGTAATCATGACAATTCCCTTTTCATCTTGTTGTGCCTGCGCGGCGAGGTTGGGGGAACGCCGGCAGACCGGCGTCCGGCCTCGCGGACGCGGGGCGCCTGAGCGGCATATTAGCACCTGTTAAAATTCTGCGATCCCTGAAACGCGCGCTTAAAAAGCGCGCCGGCGGCCCGGCGTTTCCGGCCGCCACCAACGAAGCCTTCTACCAGCATGCTGCCAGCACACAAACAGACCCTCGAAGCCCTGCTCGCGGATAGCGTCAAGCAGGTCGCACACGCGCTGAAAGGCGCCGACGCAGCGTTCGTCGCCCCGACCATCACGCTGGAGCGCCCGAAGGTCGCCGCGCACGGCGACGTCGCATGCAACGTCGCGATGCAGCTCGCCAAGCCGCTCGGCGCGAACCCGCGCCAGCTCGCCGAGCAGATCGTCGCCGCGCTCACCGCGCAGCCGGCCGCGCAAGGGCTCGTCGAAGCCGCCGAAATCGCCGGCCCCGGATTCATCAACCTGCGCCTGTCGGCCGCCGCGAAGCAGGCGGTGATCGCCGCCGTGTTCGACCAGGGCCGCGCGTTCGGCACGTCGGATCGCGAGAAAGGCAAGCAGGTGTTGCTCGAATTCGTGTCGGCGAACCCGACCGGCCCGCTGCACGTCGGCCACGGCCGCCAGGCCGCGCTCGGCGACGTGCTCGCGAACGTGATCGCGAGCCAGGGCTACGCGGTGCACCGCGAGTTCTACTACAACGACGCGGGCGTGCAGATCGGCAACCTCGCGATCTCGACGCAGGCGCGCGCGCGCGGCCTGAAGCCGGGCGACGCGGGCTGGCCGGAAGCCGCGTACAACGGCGAATACATCGCCGACATCGCACGCGACTACCTGAACGGCGAAACGGTCGCCGCGTCGGACGGCGAGCCCGTCAAGGGCACGGGCGACGTCGAGGATCTCGACGCGATCCGCAAGTTCGCGGTCACGTACCTGCGTCGCGAACAGGACATGGACCTGCAGGCGTTCGGCGTGAAGTTCGACCAGTACTACCTCGAGTCGTCGCTGTACAGCGAAGGCCGCGTCGAGAAGACGGTCGACGCGCTGATCAAGGCCGGCATGACCTATGAGCAGGACGGCGCGCTGTGGCTGCGCACGACCGACGAAGGCGACGACAAGGATCGCGTGATGCGCAAGTCGGACGGCACGTACACGTACTTCGTGCCGGACGTCGCGTACCACGTGACCAAGTGGGAGCGCGGCTTCACGAAGGTGATCAACATCCAGGGCTCGGACCACCACGGCACGATCGCGCGCGTGCGCGCGGGCCTGCAGGGGCTGCACGTCGGGATCCCGAAGGGCTATCCCGACTACGTGCTGCACAAGATGGTCACCGTGATGCGCGACGGCCAGGAAGTGAAGATCTCGAAGCGCGCGGGCAGCTACGTGACGGTGCGCGACCTGATCGAATGGTCGGGCGGTGCCGCGGCGGGCCAGGAAGCGGCGCCCGACCTGATCGACGAGGCGACCATCACGCGCGGCCGCGACGCGGTGCGCTTCTTCCTGATCTCGCGCAAGGCCGATACCGAGTTCGTGTTCGACATCGACCTCGCGCTGAAACAGAACGACGAGAACCCGGTCTATTACGTCCAGTACGCGCATGCGCGGATCTGCTCGGTGCTCAACGAATTGAAGTCGCGCTACAACGTCGACGCCGCGCAACTGCCGGGCGCCGACCTGTCGCAGCTCACGAGCGCGCAAGCGGCATCGCTGATGCAGAAGCTCGCCGAGTATCCGGACATGCTCACGCACGCCGCGAACGAGCTGGCACCGCACGCGGTCGCGTTCTACCTGCGCGATCTCGCTGGTGAATTCCACTCGTTCTACAATGCGGAGCGCGTACTGGTCGACGACGAAGCGCCGCGCAATGCGCGCGCCGCGCTCCTCGCCGCGACCCGGCAGGTGCTCGAGAACGGCCTGGCGGTGCTCGGCGTGTCCGCGCCGGCCAAGATGTAAGGACGCAAGCGGCCCGAACCGGGCAGCGAATGGCTGCGGCAGCGCCCGTCGTCGGATTAACCGCCGTCGGATAGCCCGCCGCGGCCTTTTCACGATTCTTTTTGCAGGTGACTCAAGCAATGGCACAACCACGCCGCACTTCGAAACAATCGAAACAAGCCGGAGGGACATTTCTTGGAATCGTGCTGGGCCTGATCGTCGGCCTCGCGATCGCCGTGGTGGTGGCGCTCTACATCACGCGTTCGCCGTCGCCGTTCGTGTCGAAGGTCGCGCCGCCGCCGGCCGACAACGGCGCGAGCCAGCCGCAGCAGTTCGACCCGAACCGCGCGCTGCAGGGCAAGACGCCCGGCCAGCCGGTGCCGCAGGCCGCGCAGCCCGCGCCGCCCAACACCGCGCCCGGCCAGGCTGCGAACCAGACCCAGGGCGGCCTGTTGCCCGAGCCGCAGATCGTCGAAGTGCCGCCGTCGGCCAACGGGTCGAGCGGCTCGAACAACACCGGCAACTCGAGCAACACGACCGCGTCGAGCAATACGTCGTCGGGTAACGGCGTCGCCGTCGCGCCGAAGCCGGCCGACACCACGCCGCCGAAGAAGACGCAGCAAGCGCAGCAACAGCAGCAAGGCGGCGAGGACGACCTCGCGCGCTTCGCCGCGCAGAAGCAGGCGCAGCAGGCCGCCGCGCAAAAGCAGCAACAGCAGCAGGCTGCGAACGCGCCGAAGCCGACGTCATCGGCCACCGCCGCCGCGGCAGCGAAGCCGCCGACCGCGAGCGACGCGAATACCGGCTACTTCCTGCAGGTCGGCGCGTACAAGACGGAAGGCGACGCCGAGCAGCAGCGCGCGCGCCTCGGCTTCCAGGGCTTCGAGTCGAAGGTGTCGAAGCGCGATGTCAGCGGCGTGACCTATTTCCGCGTGCGCGTCGGCCCGTTCTCGAAGTTCGAGGATATGAACTCGGCCCGTCAGCGCTTGTCCGATGCAGGTGTCGACACGGCTGTGATCCGCTTCACGAAGCAGTAGGCAGCCGGTCGAGCCCACGCAGAACCCGTTACGTTTCGTAACCCGAGCAACTGATTCGACGTTCACAACATGAAAAAACTGCTTAGCACGCTCCTTCTGTCCCTGGGCCTCGCGGCCGGCTTCGCCCAGGCAACGCCCGCCGCGCCGGTCGCCGGCAAGGACTTCGAGGTGATGAAGTCGCCGCAGCCGGTGTCCGCGCCGGCCGGCAAGGTCGAGGTGATCGAGTTCTTCTGGTACGGCTGCCCGCATTGCTACGAATTCGAGCCGACGATCGAGGCCTGGGTGAAGAAGCAGGGCAACAACATCGACTTCAAGCGCGTGCCGGTCGCATTCCGTGACGATTTCGTGCCGCACTCGAAGCTGTTCTATGCGGTGTCCGCGCTCGGCATCTCCGAGAAGGTCACGCCGGCGATCTTCAACGCGATCCACAAGCAGAAGAACTACCTGCTGACACCGCAGGCGCAGGCCGACTTCCTGGCCACGCAAGGCGTCGACAAGAAGAAGTTCATGGACGCGTACAACTCGTTCAGCGTGCAGGGCGAGGTGAACCAGTCGGCCAAGCTGCTGAAGGACTACGCGATCGACGGCGTGCCGACGGTCGTCGTCCAGGGCAAGTACAAGACGGGCCCCGCTTACGCGAACAGCATCCCGGGTACCGCCCAGGTGCTCGATTTCCTCGTGAAGCAGGTTCAGGACAAGAAGCTTTGATCCCCGCCCGCGCGCCGGCATGACTACTCCGTTGAAGGTCTTCATCACCGGCGCGTCGAGCGGCCTCGGCCTCGCGATGGCCGAGGAATACGCCCGCCAGGGCGCCACGCTCGCGCTCGTCGCACGACGCACCGAGGCGCTCGATGCGTTCGCGCGGCGTTTCCCCAAGCTGTCCATCTCGGTCTATTCCGCCGACGTGCGCGATGCCGACGCGCTCGCGACGGCCGCCGCATCGTTCATCGCGACGCACGGCTGCCCCGATGTCGTGATCGCGAACGCGGGCATCAGCCAGGGCGCCGTCACGGGCCAGGGCGATCTCGCGACGTTCCGCAACGTGATGGACATCAACTACTACGGGATGGTCGCGACGTTCGAGCCGTTCGTCGGCCCGATGACGGCGTCGCGCCACGGCACGCTGGTCGGCGTCGCGAGCGTCGCCGGCGTGCGCGGGCTGCCCGGCTCCGGCGCGTACAGCGCGTCGAAGTCGGCCGCGATCAAGTATCTCGAATCGCTGCGCGTCGAATTGCGCCCGGCCGGCGTCGGTGTCGTGACGATCGCGCCCGGCTATATCCGCACGCCGATGACCGCGCACAACCCGTACCGGATGCCGTTCCTGATGGACGCCGACCGCTTCGCCGCGCGTGCGGCGCGCGCGATCGCGCGGCAGCACGCGTTCCGCGTGATCCCGTGGCAGATGGGCGTCGTCGCGAAGGTGCTGCACGTGCTGCCGCGCTGGCTGTACGACCGCCTGTTCGAGAAGGCGCCGCGCAAGCCGAAGGCCGGCGCGCACTGACGCACCGGCGGGCCGCGCGGCTCGTTCGGCTCGTTCGGCTCGTTCGGCTCGTTCGGCTCGTTCGGCTCGTTCGGCTCGTTCGGCTCGTTCGGCT
>NZ_WHNU01000055.1:0-66335 GCF_009362305.1 Burkholderia sp. BE17 | reverse complement strand
CCTCCGCTTCCACTCCGTCCGCGCCGGTATCGACCGGCGCTGCGAGCACCGGCGCCGGCCGGTCGCGTCCGGGCCGCTTCGCCGTGCTGTCGCGGTTCCTGCCGTCGGGCCGCGGCGTCGCGATCGGTGTGCCGTTCCTGTGGCTCGCGGTCTTCTTCGCGCTGCCGTTCGTGCTGGTGCTGAAGATCAGCTTCGCCGACCAGGTGATGGGCATCCCGCCGTACACGTCGCTCGTCGAGTTCAAGGACGGCGTCGTGCACTTCGCGCTGCAGCTGTCGCACTACGCGTTCCTGCTGCAGGACGACCTGTACATCGCGACCTACCTCAGCTCGCTGAAGATGGCCGCCGTGTCGACGGTGCTGTGCCTGCTGATCGGTTATCCGATGGCGTACTACATCGCGCGTGCCGAGCCGAACCGGCGCAACGTGCTGATGATGGCCGTGATGCTGCCGTTCTGGACGTCGTTCCTGATCCGCGTGTATGCATGGATCGGCATCCTGAAGGACGACGGCCTGTTGAACCACACGCTGATCGCGCTCGGCATCATCCACACGCCGCTGCGGCTTTATCACAGCGATGCGGGCGTCTACATCGGCATGGTCTATTCGTACCTGCCGTTCATGGTGATGCCGCTGTACGCGCACCTCGTGAAGATGGACCTGACGCTGCTCGAAGCCGCGTACGACCTGGGCGCCAAGCCGTGGGTCGCGTTCACGCGGATCACGCTGCCGCTGTCGAAGAACGGGATCATCGCCGGCAGCCTGCTGGTGTTCATCCCGGCGGTGGGCGAGTACGTGATTCCGGAGCTGCTCGGCGGTGCCGACACGCTGATGATCGGCCGCGTGATGTGGGATGAATTCTTCAACAACATGGATTGGCCGATGGCGTCCGCGGTGACGGTCGCGATGGTGCTGCTGCTGCTGGTGCCGATGGCGCTGTTCCAGTACTACCAGGTCAAGGAACTGGAGGAAGCGAAATGATCAAGCCGAGCAAACCGCTGTCGACGGGCGTCCTCGCCTTCGGCTTCCTGTTCCTGTACATCCCGATCATCAGCCTGGTCGTGTACTCGTTCAACGAGTCGAAGCTGGTGACGGTGTGGTCGGGCTTCTCGCTGAAGTGGTACGCGTCGCTGTGGCAGGACGACGAGCTGCTGAGCGCCGCATGGCTGTCGCTGAAGATCGGCCTCCTGACGGCCACCGCGTCGGTCGTGATCGGCACGTGGGCGGGCTTCGTGCTCGCGCGCTTCGGCCGCTTCAAGGGCTTCACGCTGTACACGGGGATGATCAACGCGCCGCTGGTGATTCCGGAAGTGATCCAGGGCATCTCGCTGCTGCTGCTGTTCGTTGCGCTGGAGCAGATGTTCGGCTGGCCGAAGGGCCGCGGGATGGTGACGATCTGGATCGGTCACGTGATGCTGTGCGTGTCGTACGTGGCGATCATCGTGCAGTCGCGCGTGAAGGAGATGAACAAGTCGCTGGAGGAGGCCGCGCTCGATCTGGGTGCGACGCCGCTGAAGGTGTTCTTCGTGGTGACGCTGCCGCTGATCTCGCAGGCGCTGCTGTCCGGCTGGCTGCTGTCGTTCACGCTGTCGATCGACGACCTGGTGCTGTCGGCGTTCCTGTCGGGGCCCGGGTCGACGACGCTGCCGCTGGTGGTGTTCTCGCGCGTGCGGCTCGGGCTGAACCCGGAGATGAACGCACTGGCGACGCTGTTCATCACGGCCGTGACGATCGGCGTGATCGTCGTGAACCGGATGATGATCGCGCGCGAGCGGCGCCGCGTGGCCGACATGAAGGCGGCGTTCGCGGTGGCGTGAGCCTCCCCTTTCCCTTTCCTCGATAACAAGACCCGCGCGCCGCGCCATGCGGCGCGCGAACCGATGGCAATTTGACTGGCGCACGACAAGGAGAATCCGCAATGAAGAAGAAACTGATCTGCCTGCTGGTGGCCGGCGCGTTGCCGGGCATCGCGCTGGCCGACTCGACATCCGCCGAGATCAAGGCGCTGCAGGCGCAGGTCGCGGCGCTGCAGAAACAGATGAAGGCCATGCAGGCGCAGCTCGCCGCGAAGCCGGGCGGCGCCGCGGTCGCGCAGGCCGGTGCGAAGGCCGGCGCGGCGCCGGTTGCCGTAGCCGTCGATCCGGGCTCGCCGGATTACGGCAAGGCGCAGGCCACGCTGACCAACGACGAGGTCGGCGAAATGAAGCAGCAGATCGCGAACCAGCAGCTGAAGGTCGACTCGCTGACCGACGCGGCCAACACGGGCCCGCTCGCCGGCCTGTCGGTGACGGGCTACATCGATCCGACCTACATCTACAACCGCGCGGCCGGCACGTCGTCGTTCCTGTTCGCGAACCACGAGAGCGCGTACAACTACTTCAACAGCACGTTCGGCGATCTCTACCTCGACATCAAGAAGACCTTCGGCGTCGGCCCGATGGCGCCGTCGGCGGAGATCACGCTGATGCCGAACCGCGGCAACGGCATCACGCTGCTGCAGAACTCGCGCGGCAACATCGGCAACAACATCCTGAACACGGCGGTCGTCAACGTGCCGATCACCGCGACGACGACGCTGGTCGCCGGCCTGATCCCGAGCTTCGGCGGCTACGAGGTGCAGCAGTCGAACCAGATGCTCACGCTCACGCACAACCTGCTGTACGACTTCTCGGATCCGGGCAGCTACATCGGTGCCGGCGCGAACTACACGAAGGGCAACTGGGCGTGGAAGTTCTTCCTCGGCAACGAGCAGTACCGTACGTACGGCTCGGTCACGCAGACGGGCACCAATGCGCTCGGCGATCCGATCAGCACCAGCAACAAGGTGCCGACCTTCACCGCGCGCGCGGACTACACGTGGTCGAGCGCGCTCGACATCGGCGGCTCGTTCAACATCGGCCGGCAGACGCTCGCGAGCGCGATCGATGGGAACGGCGTCGTGCACTACGGCCCGGGCGGCAACGCACCGAGCGCGTATGGCTCGTTCTTCTTCGGCGAACTCGACGCGACCTATACGCTCGCGGATATTCAGTACAACGCGGAAGTCGACTATGGCCGGCAGGATCATGCGGCATTCAACGGCGGTCTCGCGCAGTGGTACGGGCTGTCGCTGCTCGCGCACCGCAAGTTCAACGCGCCGGTGGTCGGCCGCATGGGCGTGACGCTGCGCTACGATGCGCTCGTCAACAGCAAGAACGGCGGCGGCGGCGGCGGCATCGCGCTGAACGGCAACGGGATGGATCCGAACAACGGCTTCGGCGTCGATTCGGACTGCCTCGCGACGTCGAAGGCCGGCGGCGGCCTCGGCTTCGAGTGCAAGGGCGCGATCCGTCAGGACGTTGCGCTCGACCTGCTGTTCTATCCGACCCAGCAGATCACCGTGAAGGTCGAATACCGGCACGACTGGGCGAACAACAAGGTGTTCCTGCGCAACGACGGGTCGTACGGCAAGTCCAACGACCTGCTCGCGACGCAGTTCATCTATTCGTTCTGACGCAGCACACGCGGGACGCCGTGCCGCGCGCACGGCGTCCCGTGCCGTTTTTGCCGGCCGGATCGCGATGCGTCGCGCACCGTCTGCCGGCCGTAAAGAGGGAGTCGATTTCATGACGCAGTCTTTCACCCGCCGCGCCGATGCACTCGCGCGCGACTCGTACTACGAGGCGACGGCCACGCGGCCCACGGTCGACGATCCTGCACTCGACGATGCGATCGACGTCGACGTCTGCGTGATCGGCGCCGGCTTCGCGGGCCTGTCGACGGCGCTCGACTGCCGCGCGCGCGGGCTGTCCGTCGCCGTGATCGATGCGCACCGGCCCGGCTGGGGCGCATCGGGCCGCAACGGCGGCCAGGCGATCACCGGCTTCGCGAAGGACGAGGAGATCGAGCGTCAGCTCGGCGCCGACGGCGCGCGCGCCGCGTGGTCGCTGTCGCTCGACGGCGTCGCGCTGATCGCCGAGCGGATCGCGCGCTACGGGATCGACTGCGACTTCACGCGCGGCTACCTGACGGTCGCGACGAAGCCGCGCCGCATCGACGACCTGCGCGCATGGATGGACGCCGCGACGTCGCGCTGGGGCCATCCGTCGCTAGCGTGGCTCGACACCGGCGAGATCCACGCGCGCATCGCGTCGACGCGCTACCTGGCCGGCGTGCACGATCCGCTGTCGGGCCACCTGCATCCGCTCAAGTATTGCCTGGGCCTCGCCGATGCCGCGCGCCGCGAAGGCGTCGCGCTGTATGCGCACACGCCCGCGCTCGACATCGTGCGCGGCGCGCGGCCCGTCGTGCGCACGCCGTCGGGCGAGGTGCGCTGCCGTTTCGTCGTGTCGTGCTGCAACGCGGGCCCCGGCGGCGTGCTGCCGGCCGCGACCGCCGCGCGCATCGCGCCGATCGCGTCGTACATCATCGCGACCGAGCCGCTCGGCCAGGCACGCGCCGACGCACTGATCGCGCAACGCGAAGCCGTGTGCGACAACAACTTCTTCCTCGACTATTTCCGCTTGTCGGCCGACCACCGGATGCTGTTCGGCGGCCGCGCGAATTCGGCCGGCGCGTCGCCCGCGACGCTCGCCGAAACGATCCGGCAGCGCATGGTCGGCGTGTTCCCGCAGCTCGGCGACGTGCGCGTCGACCACGCGTGGGGCGGCTTCGTCGACGTCACGCGCAATCGCGCGCCGGATTTCGGCGCGCTCGATCCGAACTTCTTCTACGTGCAGGGTTTCAGCGGGCACGGCGTCGCGCTCACCGGCATCGCCGGACGCGCGGTCGCCGGCGCGATCGCGGGCGACATGCGCGCGTTCGACCTGTTCGCGCGCATGCGGCACCGGCGCTTTCCCGGCGGTGACGCATGGCGGCAACCCGCGCTCGAACTCGGGATGCTGTACCACCGCGTGCGCGAGCTGTTCTGAGCCTCCTTTCTCCGTTCTCCTGATCATGCAGACATTCGCCAACCAGCCGCACGTCGCGTCCTACTACGCGGCGACCGCCAACGATACGACCCGCCACGCGCCGCTCGCCGGCGCGACCGACGCCGACGTGTGCGTGATCGGCGCGGGCCTCACGGGCCTGTCCGCCGCGCTCAACCTCGCCGAGCGCGGCCATTCGGTGACCGTGCTCGAAGCGTCGCGGGTCGGATGGGCGGCGAGCGGCCGCAACGGCGGCCAATTGATCGGCGGCTTTGCGTGCGACATCGACACGTTCGGGCAATTCATGCCGGAAGGCGACGTGAAGCGCGTCTGGGACATGGGGCTCGAAACGCTTTCGCTCGTGAAGTCGCGCATCGCGCGGCACGACATCGACTGCGCGCTGGTGCCCGGCTACCTGACCGCCGCGAACACCGAACGCGATGCGGATGCGCTGAAGCGCTGGCGCGACGACGCCGCGAAGCGCTTCGGCTACGACCGCTTCCACTTCGTCGAGGCCGACGAACTCGGCGACTACGTGCAGTCGGACCGCTATTGCGGCGGCCTGTACGACCCGGACAGCGGCCACCTGCACCCGCTCAACTACACGCTCGGTCTCGCCCGTGCGGCGACCGGCGCCGGCGTGCGCATCCACGAGGACAGTTGCGTGACGCGCGTGCGCGACGTCGCAGGCGGCCACGTCGTCGAGACGAGCGGCGGCAACGTACGCGCGCGTTTCGTCGTGCTCGCGTGCAATACCTACGTCGGCACGCTCGCGCCCGCGCTGGCGAAGAAGATCATGCCGGTCGGCACCTACGTGATCGCGACGGAGCCGCTCGGCGAAGCGCGCGCCGCCGCACTGATGCCCGCGCGCGCGGCGATCTGCGACAGCCGCTTCGTGCTCGACTATTTCCGGCCGGCACCCGACACGCGGCTCGTGTGGGGCGGCAAGGTCAGCTATTCGACGCGGCAGCCGCGCGATCTCGCCGCGGCAATGCGCGCGGACATGCTGAAGACGTTCCCGCAGCTCGCGGACGTGAAGGTCGACTACGCATGGGGCGGCTTCGTCGACATCACGATGAACCGCGCACCGCACTTCGGCCGCGTCGCGCCGACGATGTACTTCGCGCAGGGATTTTCGGGGCACGGCGTGAACACGACCGCGCTTGCGGGCAAGCTGATCGCCGAGGCGATCGACGGACAGGCGAGCCGCTTCGACCTGTTCGGCAAGATCCGGCATCGCGACTTCCCCGGCGGCGCGGCACTGCGCACGCCGGCGCTGGTGCTCGCGATGAGCTGGTACCGGCTGCTCGACGCGTTCGGCGTGCATTGAGGCGCGGCGCCCCATGAAAAACGGCCGCGCCGAAGCGCGGCCGTACCTTCCGCCACCACCTGTGCGGATGCGCCGCCGCTAATCGGGCACCTTCTGCCGCATCGTCACGAACTCCTCGGCCGCGGTCGGATGGATGCCGATCGTGTCGTCGAACTGCGCCTTCGTCGCGCCCGCGCGAATCGCGATCGCGATCCCCTGGATGATCTCGCCCGCATCGCGGCCGACCATGTGCGCGCCGATCACGCGCTGGCTGTCGCGCGCGACGACGAGCTTCATCAGCGTGCGCTCGTCGCGGCCCGACAGCGTGTGACGCAGCGCCTTGAACGACGTGCGGTAGATGTCGACGTCGCCGTACGTGCGACGCGCATCGGCCTCGGTCAGGCCGACCGTCGCGACCTCGGGCTGGCTGAACACGGCCGACGGCACCCATTCGTGATCGGCCGCGACGCGCGACCCGCCGAACAGCGTGCGCGCGAGCAGCCCGCCGTCGCGCGTCGCCACCGGCGTGAGCTGCGGCCGCGACGTGACGTCGCCGATCGCATGGATCGACGCGACCGACGTCGCCGAATACGCATCGACGGCAATCGCGCCGCGTGCGTCGAGCAAAACGCCCGCCTGCTCGAGCCCGAGCCCGTCGACATTCGGCACGCGGCCGGTCGCATAAAGCACCGCGTCGTACGGCCCGTGCTGCGCGTCGCCGGCGCGCACGCTCAGCGTGCCGTCGTCCGCGCGGGAAATCGATTCGACCACCGCGCGCGCGTGGATCGCGACGCCCTGCTTCGTCATCTCGTCGCTCAGGAATTGACGCACGTCGTCGTCGAAGCCGCGCAGGATCTTCTCGCCGCGATAGAACAGGTCGACGTGACTGCCGAAGCCGTTGAAGATGCCCGCGAACTCGACCGCGATATAACCGCCGCCAACCACCGCGATGCGCTTGGGGCACGTCGCGAGCGACAGCGCCTCGCGCGACGTGATCGCATGCTCGATGCCGGGCCGCTGCGGCAGCGACGGACGCGAGCCGGTCGCGATCGCGATGTGGCGCGCACGGATCGTGCGCTCGCCGATCGCGACGGTGTGCGCATCGACGAGCGTCGCGCGCCCCGCGTGCATCTCGACGCCCGATTGCCGCAGCAGGTTGATGTAGATGTCGCTCAGCCGATTGATCTCGCGATCCTTCGCGGCGATCAGCGCGGGCCAGTCGAGCGTGCCCGCGCCGAAGGTCCAGCCGAAGCCCTTCGCGTCCTCGACTTCGTGCGGGTAGTGCGATGCGTAGACGAGCAGCTTCTTCGGAATGCAGCCGCGCAGCACGCAGGTGCCGCCGATCTGCTCTTCTTCCGCTATGCCGACGCGCGCGCCGTATGACGCCGACATTCGTGCGAGCCTCACGCCGCCCGAGCCGGCCCCGATGACGAACAGGTCGTAGTCGAAATCCATCGCATTGCCTCATCGCAGTTCGGATGACGGCACGATAGCAAGATTCCGGAATTCGTGCGGCGCACGGCGCAACCCGGCGCCCGTCCAATAAAAAACGGCGAGAAGCGTCGCCTCTCGCCGGTCAAACCAGCTGCCGGGTGTGTCATGCGTCACCGATCGACCGCATGCCCGACCTGCCGGCGCGCAGCACCGGTCCGCCCGGGCGCGCGAGCGGCGCACCCGCGGCCGGACCGGCTGCCATGCTCATGCCTGCGACGTGTCGCTGCCGTCCGTCGCCTGCGTATCGTCTGCCGCCTGTTCGGGCTGCTCTTCCTTCTTCTCGAGCATGCCTTCGATCGCTTCGGCGCCCTTGAAACCGGCAACGGCCGCTGCCGCCTTGGTCAGCAGGCCCGCATCCGGATCCAGCTTTTCCACGCCTTCGACTGCCGCCACTGCGCCGGCGATTTCACCCACGGTATTCAGGATACCCATCGTCATCCCCTTTCAAGAAAATCGTGAGGCCGATCGTCCCACGAAAAAAACCGGCAGACCGTGTTTGTCATCACCGGATACACAAATTACGCACCAGGCCGGCCGCACTCGACGAGCGCCACCGGAACGACGCACGCGCGTGCACGGCGGCACGCAGCGGGCAATGCACGCAGCGTAGCGGAAAGCCCTCGCGCGTACTGTAAAAGTATGTTCTGGAATGCCGACGGATCGCTTACGGCGCGGGGATTCCGTGATGAAGCGATTGCCGAATAGTCGTGTGCGCGTATGAACGCCGCATGACGAAAAAAAGAGGCGCCTTGCGGCGCCTCTTCGATGCGCGCCGGGCGAATGCCGGCGCGTGCGTTCCGACGTTCGTCAGAAGATATTGCGCAGGCCGATCGCGATGCCCGTCTGGTTGCTGCGACCCGGCAGCTCGACGTTCGCCGCGCCGTTCGTCTTGTTGAAGTCGACGGTGCCGTAGATTTCGGTGCGCTTGCTCAGCGCGTACTCGGCGATGCCGACGATCGCGTAGCGGTTGCCGCTCGCGAGCGTGCCGTTCGCGGTCATCGCATTGCGCATGTGGTCGTAGTAGAACGCGCCCGTCAGCGTCAGCGGCGTGCTGACCTGCCAGCTCACGCCCGCGAACGGACCGTCGTCGATCCGGCCCGTGCCCTTCGCGACCGGAATCGTCTGCTGCGCGAGCAGGCTGTCGACGAAGCCGGTGTCGTCCTTCGAGCGCAGGTAGCCCGCGTAGACCTTCGCCTTGCTGAACGCGTACACGACGTTCGCGTGGTAGATGGTCTGCTTGCGCGCCGAGTTGTCGCTGTTCTGCTGCGCGCCGGCCGCGATGCTGAGCGGGCCCATCACGTACGACAGCGACACGCCCCACGCATTGCCCTTGCCGAGCGAACCCGGAATCTGGCCCGAGAAGCCGCCGGCGCCGGTCGATTCGTAGTTGGTGCCCGTCGAGTACATCGCCTTCGCGGTCAGGCCCGCGAACGTGCCCGTGTACTTGATCTGGTTGTCCGCATACAGGCCGCCGCCGAGTGCGACCGGCAGCCATGCATTTTCGAAGTAGTTGCCGACCGTCAGCGGATCGTAGGTGTCCGACAGCAGGTCGAACAGCGGCGTCTTCTGGCGGCCGAGGGTCACCGTGCCGTACGGGCTATCCAGACCGACGTATGCCGCACGGTTGAACAGGCGGCCGCTGTCGGCGAATGCGCCGTTCTGCAGGTTCACGCCGCTTTCGAGCTTGAACACGGCCTTCAGGCCGCTGCCGAGGTCTTCCGTGCCGTAGATGCCGAAGCGGCTGTTGGTGACCGCGCCGTTGGTCATCGACAGCAGGCCGTCGTTCTTGGCGTTCGCGTTGGTCAGGTAGCGGACGCTGACGTCGGCGACGCCCCAGAGCGTGACCGAGCTTTGTGCGGCCGCGTACTGGCTGGCGAATGCGAGCGCGGCGCCCCCTGCGATGGCTGCGAGTCGAGTGGTCTGCTTCATGAGCTTTCCTTTTTGTGGGTGTCTCCGTTCATTGCCGGCCGCGTGCGCAGCCGGGTGGCGATCGCACACGTTCTTGGCGCGCGCGATGTGGCCTGAATCATATGACGACTGCAATCGCTGAAAGAAATTGAAACGCGCGGTAATCGCGCGACTGTCGCCCGGGAACAACGTTTCCCGTGCCGGGCTTGCCTCGCGCGTCGGCGGAACGGGGCGCGGCGGCATAGGCGTGTGTGCGCGGCACTGTAAGGATCGGCGATGGTGCGGCGCGGTAGAGGGCATATCGCGGCGGGCGGGTTGGTGCGGTCGATGCGCGAGCGCCCGCAGCGGGCTGCGGCCGGTGCAACCTGCCCGTGTTCGGGTGCGCCGGCGGATCGGTGGATCGGTGGATCGGTGGATCGGTGGATCGGCGGATCGGCGGATCGGCGGATCGGCGGATCGGCGGATCGGCGGATCGGCGGATCGGCGGATCGGCGGATCGGCGGATCGGCGGACGGCGGATTGATGAAGCGGGTGACGCCGCAAATCCGGAACGCGGCACCCACGGCTGCCGGGCGATGCACGCCGTCAGGCCGTTTGCGCCGCCCCGTCTTCGCCGCGACCACCAGCGCCGCCATTCCCCGCGCGATGCCACGCGCGCCGCACGATCTCCGCGAACGCGCCCGCAAGCAGCAGCACGGCGCCCCACAGCGCGTCGTCCGGCGCGAGCCGCGTCACGAGGCCGCCGGCCACCGCGCCGGCCAGGAAGCAGAAGCTGATCGTCGCGAGCAGCGCCGAGTCGTGCAGCGCCCCCGCGTCGTAGCGCGGGATCAACCCGACGAACAGCTTCTGCGCGGCGCGCCGCAGGTTGCCGGTCGTCATCACCGACGTGTACGACAGTTCCTCGAGATGGGTGAACGACAGCGTCTGCAGCGTCGCGACGAACGAGATGCCCGGAATCAGCCACGCGCTCGACGCGCCGACGAGGCCGCTCGCGGCGACGCCGAGAAACGCGATCTCGACGATCAGGCTCGCGAACGCGGTATGCCGCATCCAGCCGCGCTGCGCGACGAGACCGAGCAGGTGCGCGACGAATACCGCGATCACGAAGCCGACGAGCGGCGGCACGTGATGCAGCGCGGCGGCCCATTCGCCGGCCGACAGGTTGATACCTAACAGCGCGACGTTGCCGGTCATCGTGTTCGCGAACACGTGGCCGTGGCCGACGTACGTGTACGCGTCGAGGTAGCCGCCGGACAGCGTCAGCAACGCGGCGACAGTGAGATTGCGGCTGGCGCCGTCGAGATCCATCGATCCTCCCGTGAATATTCGCGCCAGTATGCGCGACGGGAGATGGCTTGTCCTTCGCTCACTGCCCGATACCCGTGAGCCCGATCAGCGCGCCGCCCGCGAGCAGCCACAGCGGATGGATGCGCGTGCGCCACGCGAGCAGCGCGCATGCGGCCGTGATGCCCCACTGGATCGCCGTGCGGTTCGACGCGTCGGAGATCAGCACCGCGCTCGCCGCGACGAGCCCGGCCGTGACGGGCATCATCCCCTGCTGCACGTAGCGGCGCCACGGCCGGTCGCGAAAGCGCTCCCATGCATGCAGCGCAAGCACCGTGACGATCGACGACGGCCCGAACTTCGCGAGCGACGCGACGAGCAGCCCGGCCCATCCGGCCACGTGCCAGCCGACCAGCGACACGATCATCATGTTCGGCCCGGGCGCCGCCTGGGCCAGCGCGAACAGCGCGGTGAACTCATGCGCGCTCATCCAGTGATGCACGTCGACGACCTGCCGCTGCATCTCCGGCAGGATCGTGTTGCCGCCGCCAAACGCGAGCAGCGACAGCTGGCTGAAGATCGTCGCGATCGCGACCAGCGTGTCGTTCATGGCCGGCCTCCGGGCTGCGCGTCGCGCGCGGCCGCCTGCGCCGGCTGCGGCGTGCCCGCGTCGCGGCGCCGCGACGCGAGCCAGACGCTGACGGGCGTCAGCACGAGCATCGTGGTCGGCAGCGGAATGCGCAGCACCGCGATCGCGACGAACGCGAGCGCCGCGATGCCGGCCGCCGCGCGTGCGTGCCGCAGCGGCTTCGCGACCTTCACGGCCATCGCGACGAGCAACCCGGCGGCCGCGGCGGCGAGCCCCGCGAACAGGTGCTGCACGTGCGGATCGCTCTGCGTCTTCGCGTACAGCACGCCGAGCGCGACGACGACGAGCGTCGGGCCCGCGATCAGCCCGAGAATGCCCGCGAACGCGCCGGCGATGCCGCGAAAGCGCATGCCGACGGCGACCGACAGGTTGATCACGTTGCCGCCCGGCAGGAACTGGCACAGGCCGAGCAGATCGGTGAATTCGTCGGCGGAGAGCCACTTGCGCTCGTCGACGATCGTGCGCCGCGCGAACGGCAGCGCGCCGCCGAACGACATGAGGCCGAGCGACAGGAAGCCGGTGAACAGCTCGGCGAGACCGACGCTGCGAGGTGACGCGGGCTGCGGGGAAACGGATTGCATGGGGCTCCTCATCAAACGGTCAGGCGAGGTTACCGCCGTTCCCGATCCCGGCAAAACGATTTTATCGGCGCTTCCTTGTGATCTAGAATCACAAGCATGGCACGCGATCTCCCGCCCTTTTCCGCGCTTCGGGCCTTTGAAGCCGCGGCACGACATGAAAGCTTCAGCGCCGCCGGCGACGAGCTGCATGTGACTCACGGTGCCATCAGCCGGCAGATCGCCTCATTCGAGGCGTGGCTCGGCAAGCCGGTGTTCCACCGCTACGGCAAGCGCGTGAAGCTCACCGACGAAGGCCGTCGTTACCTGGACACCGTGCGCGCGGCGTTCGACAGCATCGCGCACGCGACCGAGCAGTTGCGCAACACGGGGGCGGCGCGCGTGCTGCGCATCAATGCGCTGCCGACCTTCGCGATGAAATGGCTGCTGCCGCGCCTGTCGCGGTTCCAGCGCGACGTGCCGAACGTCGAACTGAAACTGTCGACGTCGAACGCGCCGCTCGACGCGCTCGACGGCTTCGATGTCGCGATCCGCCGCGGCCCCGGCCACTGGCCGAACTGGACGAGCGGCCACTTCCTCGACGAAAGCGTGATTCCGGTCTGCAGCCCGGCGCTGCTCAAACGCGCGCCGATCGCGCGCGCGGACGACCTCGCACGGCACGTGCTGCTGCATTCGGATACGCGGCCGGAAGGCTGGCGCGACTGGTTCGCGGCGGCCGGCGTCACGATGAAGGGGCGCAAGCGGCAGTCGTTCGACCACTTCTACCTGGCGCTGCAGGCGGCCGTCGACGGGCTCGGCGTCGCGCTCGGCCCGCTGCCGCTGATCGACGACGAGCTCGCGAGCGGCCGGCTCGTGATGCCGCTGCCCGGGCCGCGCATCGCGACGCGCAGCTACTGGTGGATCACGCCGCGCGCGCCGGCCGGCGATCCGCTCGTCGCGCAGTTCTGCGCGTGGCTGGAAGCGCAGTCGAATGTGAACGCATGACGCGCCGCGCACCCGACGCCTGATCGAAACGGCAGCGATGCGCCGCCGCCCCTCCCCGCACGTGTTGCAAGACTGAAACCGTTCGGCACGCGGCGCGCCGTTTCTCCTGCGGAATCGCCGCCGCGCCGCACATGCGATTCCCCGTCGGTCCAGCCGTTCCGCACCAGGCGCGGCGCTCCGCCGCCGCAGGTTTCACGCCTGAAACATCTCCGCTTCCGACACGTTGCACGGCTGCAAGCGGCGACCGCTCAGCCCCTGTCCGCGCGGCAATCCGCACGCTGGCCCGCTGCTTGCTCATGCAGCCGTGCAGACAAAAGCGACTGCACGGCCGAGCGGCTCGATGCAGTCGACAGACAATCATCAAGCAGGTCGGGGAAATCATGTCGAAAATCATATCGGCCGTCACACGGCTGCTGTCTCGCATCACTGCTCCTTTCACTGCTCCTGTCACGCATCCGCTGATGCCGACGGCGCGACTTCGCACCGTCGAGATCCGATGCGACGACACGGTCCGCACCGTCACCCGACGTCACGACGCCTCGATTCGATAGGCGAACCCCGGGAAGCCCCTGCCGGGCGCATGCGCGCCACGACGACGCTCCGCGCCGTTCGCGCGGGCCTTGCCGCCGGCGGCCGCCCCGCGCGCTGACATGCGCGGGCGGCGACGGCTGCGCGATGTCGTACGCCCCGCGGCGCCGAGGCCCGGCCTCCCGAGCCCCAGGCGCCGCGCCGGTCCAGGCGTATGCGCGGATCAAGGCGACCAGTCCGACCCAGCTCGTGGTCGTGAACAAGGACACGAGCATCGGCAACCTGAGCGTGCCCAACGCCAACAACCCCGCCGGGACGACGCTTGCGGTCCAGACCAACGACCGGGCCGGGTACACGGTGCTGGTGCAGGTTGCCGCCGCCAGCCAGTCGCAGTTCAGCTCGATCGAGATCAGCGGCATCGGCAGCAAGGTCGCGCTGCCGGCGACGGGCGGCAAGATCGCCGTGCCGTATACGGCGCTGAACACGACCTTCACGGTGACTTATCGCTTCGTGTTCGCGCCGAAGGCAAAGGACGGGACCTTCGCATGGCCGATTACGTTTTCGGTGCAGCCCAACCCGTGACGTCCGACGCTCGCCGGGGCGCGCGGCCATGATCCGCGCGGCGGCTCACAGCACCGGGCCCGGCTCCTTTTCCCTGCGCAGGATCGCGTACAGGATGATCGCGCCGAACGTCGCGGTGCCGATCCCGCCGAGCCCGAAACCGCCGATCTTCAGCGAGAAGTCGCCGGCGCCGAGCACGAGCGTGACGGCCGCGACGATCAGGTTGCGGTTATCGGAGAAGTCGACCTTGTTGACGACCCAGATCCGCGCGCCCGTCACCGCGATCAGCCCGAACACGACGATCGACACGCCGCCGAGCACGGGGCCCGGGATCGTCTGGATCACCGCGCCGAATTTCGGCGAGAAGCCGAGCCCGATCGCGATCAGCGCGGCGACCGCGAACACCAGCGTCGAGTAGATCCGCGTGACGGCCATCACGCCGATGTTCTCCGCGTAGGTGGTCACGCCCGTGCCGCCGACGCTGCCCGACACGATCGTCGCGAGCCCGTCGCCGATGAACGCACGGCCGACGTAGCGGTCGAGGTTTTGCCCCGTCATCGCGCTGACGGCCTTGATGTGGCCGAGGTTCTCCGCGACGAGGATCACTGCGACCGGCGCGAGCATCAGCATCGCGTGCGGGTCGAACACCGGCGTGCGGAAGGCCGGCACGCCGAACCACGCGGCATGCCCGACGATCGCGAAGTCGATCGGCTTGCCGAGGCCCATCCCGTTGGTCGCGATCGCATAGATCGCGTACGCGATCGCGAGCCCGACGAGAATCAGCAGGCGCTGCATCATCCCGCGCGCGAACACCGCGACGCCGCCGACGCACAGCACCGTGACAAGCGCCATCACCGAGTCGAAGGTCGACGCCGACACGCCCTTGACCGCGATCGGCGCGAGGTTCAGCCCGATCACCGCGACGACCGCGCCGGTCACGACGGGCGGCATCAGCGCCTCGATCCAGCGCGTGCCGATCGCCTGCACCAGCGCGCCGAGCGCGACATACACGACGCCGCACGCGACGATCCCGCCGAGCGCGACCGGGATGTTCGGGTTCGGGCCGCTGCCGCCGTAGCCCGTCACCGCGATCACGAGGCCGATGAACGCGAAGCTCGAGCCGAGATAGCTCGGCACGCGCCCGCCGACCAGCACGAAGAACAGCAGCGTGCCGATGCCGGACATGAAGATGCACAGGTTCGGGTCGAAGCCCATCAGCAGCGGCGCGAGCACGGTCGAACCGAACATCGCGACGACGTGCTGCACGCCCATCGCGACCATCTGCGGCCACGCGAGGCGCTCGTCGGGGCCGACCACGCGCGAGGCCGCGCCGGTCGGTTGGACCCGCCAGCGCGGGAAGTAGGAATCGGACATGGGGAAAGCGCTCCTGTCGGTCTGTCGCCGGCTGCGGAGGGCGCGCCGGTCTGGAATCTGGCGCGAGTTTACGGAGCGGGAATAAGGCTGGCAAGCGCGGCAAGCGCGAACGGGCCGCCGGCAAGCGCGGGCGCGGCTTGCCGCATGCGCGAACCGGTGCACGGCCGCGCGGCCCGGTGAAGCCGCGGCCCGTGCGTTGCGCGCGGGCCGCGGCGGATGGCGCCGGCGACGATGCAAGCGTGCGCTCGCATCGTCGCCGGTGCACCTTGCATCACGGATTGATGTACTGGAACAGCGACAGGTTCTGCAGCTGCGCGTAAGCCTTCTGCGAGCCCGTCAGCGCGTTCTGCATCTGCAGGAACTGGCTGATCGTCGACACCATGTTGGTGCTCGTCAGGTCGGCCAGGTTGCTGGTGACCTGCAGCGTGTTGGTCTGGTTCACCGTCTGCATCGCCTTGATTTCCTGCTCGCGGCCGCCGACCGACGCCTGCACGGTGAGGACGTTCGTCATCATGTTGTTCAGCTTCGTCGTGCCGGTGGTCATCGCGTTCGCGAGCGCGGCAGCGACAGTCGTGTTGCTGCTGATCGGCACCTTCAGCGCGGCGATCATCGTGTCGAGCGCCGCGAACACGTCGGTGCCGGCCTGCGGCGCGGGCGTGACCGTGAACGTGTCGCCGGGCGCAGGCGTTCCCGACACCGGCACCGACAGGCCGCTGCCGAGCGCGATCCCCGCGCCGGCTGAATACGGTTGCGCGGCGGTCGTGGTCGGCGGGACAACGGAATTGTCGGTGACCGTATAGGTCGGCGCGGCCGCCGTGCCGCCGAACGTGATCGCGAACTGATGTGCGTTGGTCGCGGCCGACGGGCTCGTGATCGACACCGCGCCGATCGTGCCCGTACCCGTGTTGGTCGCGCCGGCGAGCGGCACCGGCTGGCTGCCGAGCATCGGCACCGACAGGAACACGTTCGAGCCGTTGTCGCCCTGCGAGATCGCGCGCGTGTCGGCGATCTGCACCTGCCGCGTGCCCATGTCGCCGCTGTAGGTCACGCCGCCGCCCGACGCGTTCGAGAACGGTGCCGTGGTCGACTGGAAGCCCGAGAACAGGTAGTTGCCCGAGCCGTCCGTCGAGTTCGCGAGCGTCAGCAGCTGGTCGCGATAGCCCTGCAGCTGCGTCGACAGCGCCGAGCGGTCGCTGTCGGACAGCGAGCCGTCGCCTGCCTGGATCACCACCGTATGAATGCTGTTCAGCAGGTTGTTGACGCTGATCAGCGTCTGGTCTTCCTTCTGCAGCGACGACAGCGCGGCGTTCTGGTTCGACGCGTACTGCGACAGCGTCGCCGACGTCATCGACAACTGCACGGCCTGCGCCGCGCCGAGCGGGTTGTCGGCCGGCGTCGCGAGGCTCACGCCGCTCGAGATCTGCTGGTACAGCTGCGAGAGCTGCGCCTGCTGGTCGCTCATCTGAGCGACGTTCTGCTGGTAGAACTGGGTGGTGGAAATCCGCATCGCTTCGATCCCTAGGGTCTGTTCGCGTATGAAACGCGCATGCGTTGCCACGAGAAGGGCCGCTCGCGAGGCGCGCGACGCCGCGAATACTGGACGTATTCGCAAGGAGCGCAACGCGGCGAGCGGCCCTTCTCGTGGCAACCCCAAATTAAAAGATTCATTCCACGGGAATGCCCGAAATCGCCCGCATGGCGGCGTCGCTCGTCGCTTGTTTGGCTCGGCCAAACGGCGCTCCTCACTTCTTGCCCTGCGAGCGATTTCGGGCATTCGCATGTGCGTTTCATACGCGAACAGACCCTAATCAGTTGAACAGGCCGAGCACGGTCTGGAACAGCGTCGACGCCGTCTGGATCACCTTCGCGTTCGCCTGGTAGAGCTGCTGGTACTGCATCAGGTTGGCCGCTTCCTCGTTCTGGTTCACGCCCGACACCGACTGCTGCGCGGACGTGATCTGGCCGACCAGCGCGGTCTGCGCGGCGCTCGACGACTTCAGCTGGCTCGTCGTGTTGCCGATGCCGTTCACATAGTTCGCGTACGCGCCCGTCAGCGTGGTCGAGCCGTTGCCGAACGATTTCGAGTTGACGAGCTTCGACAGCGCGAGCGCGTTGCTGCCGTCGTTCGTGCCGCCCGTGTTCGGCGCAACCTTGAACGTGTCGCCAACCGCCGGCGTGCCCGACACCGTCACCGTGACGCCCGCCGTCAGCGTGATCGGCGTGCCGGACTGGTACGGCTGCGCGGCGGTGGTCGTCGGCGGCACGGCCGTGTTGTCGGTGACCGTATAGGTCGGGCTGGCAGTGGTGCCGCCCATCGTGATCGTGTACTTGTGCGCGGTGGCCGCGGCCGCCGCGCTCGTGACCGACAACCCGCCGATCGTCCCGGTGCCCGTGTTCGTCGTGGTGGCCGACGGCACGTACGGCGCCGCCGCCGCGATCGCCGAGCCGTTCGACGTCGCGAGGCCGAAGCCGTTCAGCGCGCCGCGCGTCGGCTGCACGGTGAACTTGTCGCCGGCGCTCATCGAGCCCGACGTGAACGAGAAGTTCAGCCCGCCGATCGAGGCCGGCATCGACGCCGACGAGCCGACCACCGTGCCGCTCGCGCGGTCGGTCAGCGTGTAGTTCGTGCCATCGTACGACAGCGTGTAGTCGCCCGTGGTCGGCTGCGATGCGTTCGCGAACGACACGGACAGCGCCGCGTTGCCGGTGTTGCCCTGGTTCGCGTAGGTGATCGGCGAGCCGGTCGTAAACAGGTTGCCGCCGACGTTGCCCGACAGGTCGATGCCGAGCGCGTTCTGCGCGTTGACCTGCGCGGCGAAGCTGGTCGCGATCGCGCCGAGCTGGGCTTCGGCCGGGTCGAGCGTCTGGCTGCGGAACGCGAGCAGGCCGCCGAGCGTGCCGCCCGACAGCGACGCGTCGGACAGGAACTGGTTCGGCCCCTGCGGGGTCGCGCCGGCGATCCCCTGCGACACGACGGTCAGCTCGCTCGGATCGGACGGCGACGTGACGGTCGCGAGCTGGTAGCTCTTGTCCGCGACGACGAGCGGCGTACCTCCCGCGAGAAACACGCTGTAGCCGTCGCTGTTGCGCACGACCTGCACGCCCGCGAGGTTCGACAGGTTCGACACCGCGAGGTCGCGCTGGTCCATCAGCTGGTTCGGCGGCTGGCCCTGGCTGCTCGCGGACGCGATCTGCTGGTTCAGCTGCGCGATCTGCGTGGTGTACGCGTTGATCTGCGTGACGGTGCTCGTGAGCTGCGTGTTCACGCTCTGGCGCAGCGCGTCGTACTGCTGGCCGGCCGCCGTGATCTGGTTCGCGAGCGTCTGCGCGTTGCTCATCGCGGTCTGCCGCACCGACGAGTCGGACGCGCTGTTCGCGACGTTCTGCAGCCCCGTGAAGTAACTCGTGATCGCGGTCGAGATGCCGGCCGTCGGGCTGCCGACGTAGTTGTTCAACTGCGTGACCAGCGAATACCACGTCGACAGCGCGCCGCCCTGCGTCTGCGCGCCGTTCAGCTGGTCGCTCAGGTACTGGCTGTACTGCCGCTGCACGGTGACGGTGTTCACGCCCTGCGGCATGTAGCCGCTGCTGGTGTACTGGCCGCTCGCCTCGGCATAGACGGGTCGTTCGACCGAATAGCCCGGCGTCGCGGCGTTGCTGATGTTCTGGCCGGTCGTCGTGAGGCCCCAGAGCGCGGCATTCAGGCCGCTGACGCCGAGGTTCATGAGTGAGTTGGACATGCGCGATCCTGATGAGCCGGCCGCGCTGCGGCCGCCGGGTTGCGTAACTCCCGGTATAACGGCCGCGAATCGAAAAAATTGAGGAAAAAATGCACGCGCGACACGCGCGGCGCTGGTCGAAGCGTGCGGCGGGCGGCCCGTGCGGGCCGGCGGCCGCGTGCGCGTCAGGCCCGCACGAGCGAGCGGCGCTTCATCTCGAGCTGCGTGATCAGCCGCTGCAGCGTGTTCTCGGCGCTGCCCGGCAGCGACATGTAGCGGAAGCCGAGCTGGTAGCGCCGCGACCCGTTCGGCATCTGCGTCGAGCGCTGCGACACGAGCTGCAGGTCGAGCGACAGCTTGCCGTGGCCGGTCAGCTCGAGCTCGACATCGGGCAGCAGCGTGCCGACCTCGAGCGCCTCGACGCGTTCGTCGGCCGTGCGCAGCCCCACGCCGCCGAGCGACAGGTTGTGCACCTCGAACAGGAAGCTCTCGCCGTCCGGCAGCTTGCCGCGGCACAGGAACGGATCGACGATCGGCGCATCCACGCGGAAATATTCGCGGCGCTGGATGCACATCAGGACTTCGGGGAAATCGGCGACGAACGCGGGCAGCCCCTCGTAGCGCGTCTCGCGCGGCGTGCTCGTGGTGAATTCGACGCGCACGCCCTCCGGCGAGGCGGCGAACGTGCAGTGCGACGCGCCGAGGATGCCGGCGTTCTGCTCGGACAGCGCGCCCCAGTCGAACGTGAACGTCCGCGCGCCGACGTCGACCTCGAGCAGGCGCGTGACGAGCTGGCCGCCCGGATACTGGACGGTCAGGAAATCGCCGCGGTTCACGAGGTTGCGCAACTGCACGCCGATTTCCAGCGGATTGCGGCGGGCATAGTCGGGCCCGGAGTGGCCTGCGTCCAGGCTGGGGTCCGTCGACGTTTCGATATTCATGGCTAGCCGGTCTTTCTTGTCATGGGCGCCCGGACAACCGGTGCGCAATAAAACCGGGTCAGAACAAGGCCCGGTCGCAGGTCTCTCACACTTAGCGGCAGTGCTGACCGAAAGTTTAGATCGATTTCCCGATTTTTTTCGCGCAAACGTTGAAACCGCGCGCGGCGGTATGCCGGGCGCGGTCCTGAGAGGGTAATCGACGGTGGGCCGGAGCCTGTTATCGGCGGGCGCAGGCCCTGGCCCGTCAGCCGATCTGCTGCATGATCGAGATCAGCTTCTTCGCGTAGTTCGGGTCGGTCGCGTAACCGGCCTTCTGCATCCCGTGCGCGAAGCCTTCGACGCTGCGGCTCGCGCTCAGCACGCCCGAATAGCGCGGATTGTTCTTCAGCAGGTTCGCGTAATCGGTCATCGCGTGCTCGTAAGAGTCGTACGCGCGGAATTTCGCGACCACGCGGCGCGGCGAACCGTTCACGTACTCGGTCGTCAGCGCCGACACCGTGCGGCCCGTCCAGCCCTTGTTCGCCTTGATGCCGAACACGTTGTAGCTGGTCGAGCCGTCGGCCGCGCGGATCTCGCGCTTGCCCCAGCCCGATTCGAGCGCGGCCTGGCCGACGATGAAGCGCGCCGGGATGCCGGTCGACGCACTGGCCGCCTGCGCGGGAGCCGCGAGCCGGTCGACGAACGCGTCGGCGTCCGGCGCGCCGCTCGCGCCCTTCAGCGGCGGCGTCAGCGCGCTGCCGGCCGAGTAGCCGCGCGCGCCGGCGAGCCCGCCGTTGTTGCCGGCCGCGTTCGCGTACGCGCGCGCCATCGCGTTCATCGCGGCGAGGCTGCCTTCGTTGCCGGCCGTGCCGAGGCCACCCGCGCCCAAGCCGGCCGTACCGACGTCGGCCGCCGTGTCGCTGCCCGCGCCCTGCCCGGCATTGCGCAGCAGTTGCTTCATCAGCGCGTCGGCGACGCCGATCCCGCGCGTCGACATCTGCTGCGCGAGCTGCTGGTCGAGCATCGACGTGTACATCTTCGACGTATGCGAATCGAACAGCCCGCCGTCGGGCGACGCGTCGCGCATGCTCTTGAGCATCATCTGCGTGAACATCGCGTCGAACTGGCCCGCGACGGCCTTCGCGCCGGCCTGCGGCGACTGTTTCGCCTGCGCGCGCAGCGCGTCGAAACCCTGCACGTCGAGCGCGAAGCGCTGCGTGAGGTCGTTCGCGTTAGGAAGATTCGCTGCCATTCAGATGACCTCCAGGTCGGCGCGCAACGCGCCGGCCGCCTTCATCGCCTGCAGGATCGACATCAGGTCCGCCGGCGTCGCGCCGAGCGTGTTCAGCGCCTTCACGACGTCGGCGAGGTTCGCGCCGGCCGTCACCATCTTCAGCGCGCCGTTGTCCTGCTTGAGCTGGATCTGCGACTGCTGCGCCACCACCGTCTGCCCGTTCGAGAACGGCCCCGGCTGCGACACGACCGGCTGCGTGTTGACGACGACCGACAGGTTGCCGTGTGCGACCGCGCAGCTCTGCAGCGTGACCATCTGGTTCATCACGATCGAGCCCGTGCGCGCGTTCAGGATCACCTTCGCGGCGGCCTTGTCCGGGCTCACGTCGAGGTTCTGCAGCCGCGCCATGAACGCGACCTGCTGCGCCGAGTCGGCCGGCGCGGCGAGCTGGATCGTGCGGCCGTCGAGCGCCGTCGCGGTGCCCGGGCCGAAGCTCGAGTTGACCGCGGACACGATCCGCTGCGCGGTACCGTAGTCCATGTCGTTCAGCTGCAGTTGCAGCACGCCGTTCATCTGCGCGATCGCGTTCGGCACCGAACGCTCGACGATCGCGCCGCCGACGATCCGGCCGGCCGCGAGCTGGTTCACCTGCACGCGGCTGCCGTTCGCGCTGGCGCCCGCGCCGCCGACCGCCATGTTGCCCTGCGCGAGCGCGTACACCTGCCCGTCCGCGCCCTTCAGCGGCGTGAGCAGCAGCGTGCCGCCGCGCAGGCTTTTCGCGTTGCCGAGCGACGACACGGTCACGTCGAGCGCCTCGCCGGGCCGCGCGAACGGCGGCAGCGTGGCGGTCACCATCACGGCCGCGACGTTCTTCAGCTGCATGTTGTTCAGCGACGACGAACCGCCGTTGGCCGAGCCGTTGTTGATCGAGATGCCGAGGTTCGCGAGCATGTTCGCGAGCGTCTGCGTCGTGAACGGCGTCTGCATCGTCTGGTCGCCCGTGCCGTCGAGACCGACGACGAGGCCATAGCCGATCAGCGGGTTGTCGCGCACGCCCTGGATCTGCGCGAGATCCTTCAGCCGTTCCGCGTGCGCGGGCGCCGTGCCGAACACGCAGGCCGCGGCCGCGAACGCGACGGCGAGCCGCGCGAACGCTCGTGCGCGGGACGACAGGCGGTTGAACAGGGGCTTCTGCATCGTCATCACCACGGCGCGATGTTGAGGAAGAAGCGCTGCAGCCAGCCCATCGTCTCGGCTTCGTTGATGTAGCCCTTCGCCGAGTATTCGATCCGCGCGTCGGCGACCTGCGTCGAGTAGACGGAGTTCGCGCCCGAGATCGTGTTCGGGTTGACGATGCCCGAGAAGCGCACGAATTCGTTGCCCTGGTTGATCAGCATCTGCTTCTCGCCGCTGACGACGAGGTTGCCGTTCGGCAGCACGTTGGTGACGGTCACCGTGATCGTGCCGTTGAACGTGTTCGCCGCGCTCGCGCCGCCCGTCGCCGCGAACTTGTTGTTGCCGGCCGCCGACAGGTTCGCCTTCGCGAACAGCCCGCCGAGGAAGCCGGCCGTCGGTACGTCGAAGCCGGTGTTGCCCTGCCGGTTCGTGTTGGCGCCGGACGATTTCGTCGCGTTGATGTTTTCCGCGATCACGATCGTCAGGATGTCGCCGGTGTTGCGCGGCCGCTGATCCTCGAAAAGCGGCCGCCCCGCGTAGCCGGGGTTGTAGATCGAGCCGGGCGCCTGCATCGACATCGGCGCTGGCGGCTGCGCCGTCATCGGCTGCTGGATGATCGGATCGCGCGGGATCTGCGCGCAACCGGCGAGCGCCGCCACCGCGACCGCGCACGCGGCGCGGACGGTGGCTGACGGGAGGAGGCGAACCTGCTTCATGGCGACGACGGGTGTTCCGGTTAGGTCTTCATCTGCGTGACGGTCTGCAGCATCTGGTCGGACGTCGTCACGGCCTTGCTGTTGATCTCGTAGGCACGCTGCGTCTGGATCATGTTGACGAGCTCCTGCACGACGTTCACGTTCGACGCCTCGACATAACCCTGGTTGAGCACGCCCGCGCCGTTCAGCCCCGGCTGCGACACGTTGGGCGCGCCCGACGATGTCGTTTCCGCGAACAGGTTCTCGCCCTTCGCCTCGAGGCCGGTCGGGTTGATGAAGGTCGCGATCTGCAGCGAGCCGATCTGCACCGCGTTGCCCGAGCCCGGCTGCGTGACCGACACGACGCCGTCCTTGCCGATCGTCAGCGACTGCGCGTTCTGCGGCACGGTGATCGCCGGCAGCACCTGGTAGCCGCTCGACGTGACGAGCTGGCCCTGCGCGTTGGTCTGGAACGAGCCGTCGCGCGTGTACGCGTTCGTGCCGTCCGGCATCAGCACCTGGAAGAAGCCCGCGCCGTTGATCGCGACGTCCTTCGAGTTGCCGGTCTGCGTGAGGCCGCCCTGCGTGTACAGGCGCTCGGTCGCGACCTGCTGCACGCCGGTGCCGAGCTGCAGGCCCGACGGCAGCTCGGTCTGCTGCGTCGAGTTCGCGCCGGGCTGGCGGATCGTCTGGTAAAGCAGATCCTCGAACACCGCGCGCGACGCCTTGAAGCCGTTCGTGCTGGTGTTCGCGAGGTTGTTCGAAATCACGTCCATCTGCGCCTGCTGCGCATTCATGCCGGTGGCGGCGATGTAGAGCGAACGGTTCACTTGTAAGGTCTCCTGCGTGGGCTGGCATAGGGTCTGTTTACATATGGAACGCGCATGCGTTGCCACGAGAACGGCCGCTCGCGAGGCGCGCGACACTGCGAATACTGGACGTATTCGCAAGGAGCGCAACGCGGCGAGCGGCCGTTCTCGTGGCAACCCCAAATTAAAAAATTCATGTCACGGGAATGCCCGAAATCGCTCGTATGGCGGCGTCGTTCGTCGCTTGTTTGGCGCGGCCAAACGGCGCTCCTCACTTCTTGCCCTACGAGCGATTTCGGGCATTCGCATGTGCGTTCCATATGTAAACAGACCCTAGGCTCAGCTGAAGTTGAGCAGCTGGTTCGCCGTCTGCTCGTTCTGGTCGGCCGTCTGGATCAGCTTCGACTGAAGCTGGAACGCGCGCGCGTTGTCGATCATCGCGACCATCGCGGTCACCGGGTTGACGTTGCTGCCTTCGAGCGAATTCGGCGTGACGACCACGTTCGGGGCGGCGTCGGCCGGATTGCCGTCGGCGGTGCGGAACAATCCGTCGTTGCCGCGCGTGAGCGTGGCCGGATCGGGATTGACGAGCTTCATCTGGTCGACGATCGCGACCGCCGTCGGCGGGTCGCCCGGCATCAGCGCGGAAACGGTGCCGTCCTTGCCGATCGTCACTTCCGCATTCGGCGGCACCGAGATCGGGCCGCCGTTGCCGATCACCGGCAGGTTGCTCGCGTTGACGAGCTGGCCGTTCTCGTCGACGTGCAGGTTGCCGGCGCGCGTGTACGCCTCGCTGCCGTCGGCCGTTTGCACCGACAGCCAGCCGGCGCCCTGCACGGCGACGTCGAGCGGATTGCCGGTGCGCGTGATCGGACCCGGTGCGTAATCCGCGCCGGGCGTCGACGCGAGCACGTAGGTGCGCGTCGTCGTCGGGTCGATCGTGCTGCCGTCGCCGAAATTCATCGGCACCGCGCGATACGTCGCGAGCTGCGCGCGAAAGCCCGTCGTCGATGCGTTCGCGAGGTTGTTCGCGACGATCGCCTGCTGGTCGAGCGACTGCGACGCGCCCGTCATCGCCGTGTAGATCAGTCGGTCCATGGCTGCCGGTTATCCGCGCTTACAGGTTGATGAGCGTCTGGTCGACGGTCTGCTGCGTCTTGATCGTCTGCGCGTTCGCCTGGTAGTTGCGCTGCGCGGTGATCAGGTTGACGAGCTGCGACGTGAGGTCGACGTTCGAGTTCTCGAGCGCGCTGCCCTGCAGCGTGCCGTGGTTCGTGCTGCCCGGCGCCGAGATCTGCGGCACGCCCGATGCGGAGGACTCCGCATACTGGTTGCCGCCGAGGTTGACCAGCCCGTTCGGGTTGTTGAAGTTCGCGAGCGCGATCAGGCCGAGCACGGCGGTCTGGCCGTTCGAGTAGTTGCCGGTCAGCTTGCCGTCGGCGCCGATCGAGTAGGTCGTCAGCGTGCCGCTCGCGTAGCCGTCCTGCGCGAGGTTGTTCACGCCGTCCTTGCCGCCGTACTGCGTCGTGCCGGTCAGGTCGAGCGTGAGGCTCTGCGGCGTCACCGAGCCGTCGGTGTTCGGCACCGTGAACTGGAACTGGCCGAGCGACGCGGTCGGCCCGCCCGCGGCCGGCAGCGTCGTGCTCTGGATCGCACCCGACGAATTGAACGTGACCGTGCCGAGATCGGTCGTGGCGCCGCCCTGGACGCCCGCGTACGCTTCCCACGTGCCGGCCGCCGACTTTACGAAGTACATGTTGACCGCCTGCGAACCGCCGAGCGAGTCGTACACCTGGATCGACGTCGAGTAGTTGTAGGTCGTGGTGTCGGTCGCGCTGAACGGCGTCTTGACCGGCACCGTGTCCTGCGAGTTCAGGTTGAACTGGCCGGTGATCTTGGTCGTCGCGGTCGGCGCGATGTTGGTCGTCGGCGCCTGCATCGGCACGGTCTGCGCGGTGTTGATCACGCCGCCCGAGCCGGCCGCGTAGCCCATCAGGTTGCGGCCTTGCGAGTCGACGATGAAGCCGTTCTTGTCGCGCTGGAACGTGCCGTCGCGCGAATACGTCGTCACGCCGTTGTTCGACATCTGGAAGAAGCCGTTGCCGTTGATCGCGACGTCGAGCGACGAGTTCGTCGTATTGATCGTGCCCTGGCCGAATTGCTGCTGCACCGACGCGAGCGTCGTGCCGATGCCGATCTGCGTGTTGACCGACGTCGCGACCGAGTTCGCGTACATGTCGGCGAACTGCGCGGTGCTCGACTTGAAGCCGACCGTGTTCGCGTTCGCGATGTTGTTGCCGATCACGTCGAGCGCGTTCGATGCGCCGGCGAGGCCGCTCAGACCCTGTTGATAACCCATTTCGGTCTCCGTTTCGGGGAAGCTGAATCAGTTGGACGTAGTGCCGCCGGACGACGACGTGTTCGGGAAAATCGACGCGACCTGGGTGAGCCCCACCGTCGTGCCGTTCGACAGCACGAGCCCCGCCGTGCCGTCAGCCTGCTTGATCACGCTCTGCACCTGCGCGGCCGCGAGCGTCGTGGCCGCCTGCGGCGTGCCGGCGCTGTTGGTATACGACGCGCTGATCGTGTACTTGCCGTCCGGCAGCGCATTGCCCGCCGCGTCGGTCGGCGTCCAGTTGAACGGCACGGTGCCGGCCGACTGCGCGCCTGCGTTGATCGTGTTCACGACGGCGCCCGCCGAGTTCTTCACGGTGATCGTCAGGTTCGACACCGAGCTCGCCAGCGACACGCCGAACGGCGACGCCGCACCGCTCTTCACCGCGACGGCGTTGCCCGGCGCGAGCACGTTCGTGCCGATCAGCAGCGCGGCCTGCGTCTGCTGGCCGGCCGTGAGCTGCGTCGACAGCGACGTGAGCGACGTGTTCAGCTGCGCGATGCCGCTCACCGTGTTGATCTGCGCGAGCTGCGACGTCATCTGCGAGCTGTCGACCGGGCTCGTCGGATCCTGGTTCTGCAACTGCGTGACGAGCAGCTTCAGGAACGTCGCCTGCAGGTCGCTCGCCGACGTGCCGTTGGTCGACGACAGGCTGTTGGTGTTCATCGTGTCGGTCGGCAGGGTCGACACGTTCGTGCCGTTGCCGCCGATCGTCGTGCTGGAGGATGTCATCCTGGGTGGCCTTCTATCGGAACTGTCGGATCTGTAAGGTTGGTCGACGCGCGGCTCACGAGCCGATCGTCAGCGTCTTGAGCATCAGCGTCTTCGCGGTGTTCAGCGTCTCGACGTTGGCCTGGTACGAGCGCGACGCCGAGATCATGTTCACCATCTCCTGCACCGGGTCGACGTTCGGCATCTGCACGTAGCCGTTCGCGTCGGCGGCCGGGTTCGCCGGGTCGTAGGTCGACTTCATCGGCGACGGGTCGTCCATCACCTTGGTCACGCGCACGCCGCCCACGCCCTGGCCGGACGCGGTGCGCGCGCCGCCCATCGGGTCGGTCGCGAACACGACCTGCTTGGCCTTGTACGGCTTGCCGTCGGGGCCGGTGGCGCTGTCGGCGTTCGCGAGGTTCGACGCGGTCACGTTCAGGCGCTGCGATTGCGCGGACAGCGCCGAACCGGCGACGCCGAAGATGTTCATCAACGAAGGCATGGAGGCTCCTTGTGCTTGTGCGCGGGTTCGGAAGCGGCGCGCTTACGAGTTCGTCGAGATCGCGGCGATCATGGCCTTGATCTGCTGGGTCATCACGGTCATCCCGGTTTCGTAGTGCAGCGCGTTGTTCGCGAACTGCACGCGCTCGACGTCGAGATCGACCGTGTTGCCGTCGAGCGACGGCTGCAGCGGCATCCGGTACTGCGCGCGACCGTAGTCGTCGGCCGGGCCGCCCGTCGGGATCAGCTTCGCCGTGCCGGCCATGTGGCCCTGCGCCGTCGACACCATCGACATGCCGCTCGTCACGCCGGCCGGCTGCGCCATCGGCAGTTGCGCGGCGTTGCTCGGCGCGAGGCCGCCGTTCGTCTGCTTCAGCGAGCGCGCGAGCGTCGACGCGAAATCGACGTCGCGGGCCTGGTAGCCGGGCGTGTCGGCGTTCGCGATGTTCGACGACAGCAGTTCCTGCCGGTAGGCGCGCACGTCGAGCGCCTGTCGGCCGAACGCGAATTCCGCATCGAGTTTGTCCAGCATGTGTGCGTCTCTCCGTATGAAGCGCTGCACGCCCCTCGCGCCGGATGGCGACCCGAGAGGCTTTTTTCCATGACAGCGATGGTAGGCGTCGCACGCAACCGGCAATCGGGCGAATAACGCGGCAAAGCCCCCCTCTATTCATCGTTTGCGCGGCGGCCCGGCTCCCTAGAATGCAAATCGGATCAACGGATCGAGGACACGGCTATGACCGGCAGCGCACTTCGCGGCAGGAACGAGCGGCTCACGCACGTCCGGCGTGCGTTCGCGCTCGCCGCGGCGCTGTGGATCGCCGCCCCGGCCGTGCACGCGGACGACGGGATGATCGTGATTCCCGGACGCGGCGAGACGGCCGAAACCGCGCTCGCGCACGCCAATGCGGCGAGCGGCGGGCAGTTCGGCGGGAATGCGGGGATGGGCTCGGGCGCCGGCATGGCGCCGGACGCGGGGCGCGCGGCGGCAGGTGCTGCCGGTGCTGTCGGTGCTGTCGGTGCTGTCGGTGCTGTCGGTGCTGTCGGTGCTGTCGGTGCTGTCGGTGCTGTCGGTGCGGGTGGTGCGGGTGGCGCGGCCGGTGCGACCGCCGCCGGCTACGCGGCGCAGCCGGCCGGCACGATGGTCGTGACGAACGTTCCGCCGCCGGCCCCCGCACCGGCCCCCACGCCGATCCCCGTCTACGCAGCCGCTCGCGCGAACACCACCTACGGCGCGCCGCGCGCCGCCGATCCCAACGCCATCGCGACGGTCGTCGCCGGTACGGCCGAGCCTGCGTCGAATCCCGCACGGCCGGCGCCGCGGGCAATCGCCTCGCGCATGGCGGCGGCCGGCGCCGCGTCAGCCGCGCCGACGCCGCGTGCGCCGATGGCTTCCGCCAACCCGGCCCAAGCGGCCCAGGCGGCCCCCGCGGCCCAGCCCGCGACGCCGCCCGGCCAGCAGGACCCCGACTCGATCCGGCGCGCGGCCCTCGCATTCCTGCAGCAGCAGATCGCGGGCCTGCCCGGCAAGACCACCGCGACGGTCACGACCGCGTTTCCGCGCGGGCTCGCCGCGTGCACGACGCTCGAGCCGTTCCTGCCGACCGGCGCGCGCCTGTGGGGCCGCACGACGGTCGGCGTGCGCTGCGCGGGCGAGCGGCCGTGGACCGTCTACCTGCAGGCGAAGGTCGCCGTGCAGGCCACCTATTACGTCGCCGCGCGCCAGATCGCGCCCGGCGAGCCGCTGGGCGCGGCCGACCTGATCGCGCGCGACGGCGACCTGACGGTGCTGCCGCTCGCGGTGATCACCGATCCGGCGCAGGCGGTCGGCTCGACCGCGCTCGCGCGCATCTCGGCCGGGCTGCCGCTGCGGCAGGACATGCTGAAGAGCGCGGCGTCGGTGTCGGCCGGCCAGACGGTGCGGGTGGTCGCGGCCGGCCCCGGTTTCACGATTTCGGCCGAGGGCAGCGTGCTCGCGAATGCGGCGCCCGGCCAGTCGGTGCGGGTGCGGATGGCGGCGGGCCAGATCGTCACGGCGATCGTCAAGGACGCCGGCACCGTGGAAATTCCGCTGTAGGGACGGATCCCGCCGCAAGATTGCAAAGAATTGTTTATTCGGAGAATTTCGGGCTCACGATGCTAAAGTTCGGGCCGACCCGGCCGTTATCTGGGTCAAACCGTACAGGAAACCCATCGTGAAGATCGATTCCACTCCGAAACCGAGCCCCCTTGCGCCGACCGGCAACGGCGCGAGCCGTGCGCAATCCGGCACGGCCTCGTCGTCCGCGCAGGCGGCCGACGCCGGATCGACCGGCGGCGACGCGACCGTGAACCTGTCGGGTCTGTCCGGCCAGTTGCGCTCGGTATCCGCGTCCGGCGACGCCGATATCGACACGGGCCTTGTCCAGTCGATCAAGGAAGCGCTGAACAACGGCACGCTGACGATCGACGCGAACAAGATTGCCGACGGCGTATTGAACACCGCCCGCGAGCTGCTGCAGCAGCAGCGCCCGCAGGGCAGCTGAGCCGGCCGCCTCGCGGCCGGTCCCCCGGTTTGCCGGCGCGCCGCACCTCGCGCACCGGCGCGACGAGCATGACGCGATGAGAGAAGAGCTGCTGGCCACGGTCAACGACGAACACGCGACGGTCGAGGCGTTCGCGTCCCTGCTCGCCTACGAGGAAAAAGCGCTGACGACGGCGGAGCCGCTCGAGATGCTGCCCGGGATCGTCGAGAAGAAAAGCGAGCTGATCGACCGGCTCGCGCAGCTCGAACGCACGCGCGACACGCAGCTTTCCGCGCTCGGCTTTGCGTCGGGCAAGAAAGGGATGGACCAGGCCGCCGAGCGCGATGCACGCCTCGCCGGCCGCTGGCAGTTGCTGCAGCAGGCCGCCGAACGCGCGCGCCGGGCCAATGCGAACAACGGGATGCTGATCCGGATCCGGATGGACTACAACGAACGCGCGCTCGCGGTGCTGCGCTCGGCCCCCGCGCCGGCCGGCGTCTACGGCCCCGACGGGCGCGTGTCGGCGCTGATGCGCTGACGCCGCGCGGCGGCCTGCGTCCCGGTCCGCCGCTTCATCCGCCTCACCTCGAATTCCGCTTCACCCGCTTCACCCCGAATTCCGCTTCGACAGACCGGGCTCCAGTCCGGCGCACACGTCCTCCCGATACGCGGCAGCGCAGCCGCGCTGCCTGATCCAACAACAACAGATCGGAGGGCATCGATGCATCATTCCCGTTTTGAATCCACGCGCCGTCTGGCCGCCATCGCCACGCTCGGCGCAGCACTGACGTTCACCGCGTCGCTCGCGCCAGCCGCAGCGGCCCCGGCCCCGGCCCCGCTGCCGACGCCGACCGGCGACATGACGCTGTCGCCGGCCGGCCCGCTCGCGGCGCCGGCTTCCGCATCGCCCGGCGCATCGCCGCGCGCCGCGTCGCGCGGCAGCGACACCTACACCTACCTGCGCTGCTGGTACCGGATCAGCGACGATCCGCTCAAGCCCGAGGCGACCTACGAATGGGCGCGCGATCCTTCGGGCGGCGACTGGTATCGCGTTCCCGGCTACTGGTGGGCGGACGGTATCACGCAGTGGAAGAACATGTTCTACAGCGCGACGGCGCAGGACACGCTCGCCGGCGTCTGCCGCAAGACGCTCGCCGCGCGCGGCATCCGCGCCAACCTGACGCAGGCGGTCGCGGCGAACAACGCGTTGTCGTTCAACTACACGGTCTGGACGATCGACGCCGCGCAGCAGGACGCGCGGGTCAACAAGCTGATCGTGTTCGGCGACAGCCTGTCCGACACCCAGAACATGTTCAACGCGAGCCAGTGGAAGCTGCCGAACGGCACGAGCTGGCACGCCGGACGCTTCAGCAACGGGCCGGTGTGGGCCGAGTACGTCGCGAACGCGCTGCGGCTGCCGTTCTACAACTGGGCGATCGGCGGTGCGGCGACCGACCAGCACCTCGTCGTGCCGGGCCTCGTGCAGCAGATCGACTCCTGGCGCGAATACATGGATCGCGCGCCGGACTACCGGCCCGCCAATACGCTGTTCGCGGTGTTCGCGGGCGGCAACGATCTCGTGAACTACGGCCGCACGCCCGAGCAGGCGGCGAACGCGGTGCGGGACAGCCTCGAGCGGCTCGCCGCGGCCGGCGCGACGCGCATCCTGCTCGTCACGCTGCCGGACGTGTCGCGCGCGCCGGTGTTCGCGACGCGCACCGACACCGCCAGCGTCGCCGCGCAGGTAAAGGACTACAACCGGCGGCTCGCCGACGCGGCCGCCGCCGTGCGCGCCCGCTACGGCGCGACGCTGCGGCTCGAAGTGTTCGACGCGTACGCGCCGTTCGACGATCTGCTGAGCCACCCCGCGCAATACGGCTTCGACGATGCGAAGCGGTCGTGCCTCGACATCCCGAAGCCGTCGTCGTTCACCTACCTGGCCGCGCAGACGCCGCGCGCGGACTGCCGCGACCCGGCGCGCTTCGTGTTCTGGGACACGCTGCACCCGACGACGCGCACGCACGCGTGGCTCGCCGAGCGGATCACGCCGTTCGTGCGCGCGCGGCTGCTGGATTGAAACGGAGCCGGATCCGGCTCCGGTGATCCGTCATCGATGATCGACGGGCGGCGGGCGGCCGACGCCGCCCGCGCCGGCGCCGCTTACAGCAACGGACACGCCGTCACCTGCGTGCCGCGCTCCACGCACAGCCGCTCGTAGTCGCGCAGGTACGCGCGCTCGTCGTCGTCCAGCAGGTCGAGATCGATCAGGTCCCAGTCGTAGCCGACCGTCACGATGTTCTCGAACGTCACGGTATCCGGCTGCGCGTCGTCCGGCCGGATGATCACGATGTTCTCGATCCGCACGCCGCCCTTGCCCGGCACGTAGATGCCCGGCTCGACCGAAATCACCGCATTCGGCACCAGCCCGTATTTCGCGCCCGGCGCGAAACGCACGCCGCTCTCGTGCACGTGGATCCCGACGCCGTGCCCGGTGCCGTGGCCGAAGTCGTGGCCGTGATCGCGACACACCTGCCGCACGAGCGCATCGACGTCGCCGCCCGTCGCCGACGCCGGGAAGCGCGTGACGAGCCCCTTGATGCAGGCCTTCAGCGCGACCGTGTAGATCTCGCGCTGCCACGGCTGCGCGACCGTATCCGCACGCGTGCGGCGCAGCACGACGCGCGTGCAGTCCGTCGCGAAACCGGCTTCGTAGTACGCGCCGCTGTCGAGCAGCACCAGTTCGCCTTCCGTCAGCTCGACATCGGCGCTCGCCGCCGTGTAATGCGCGAACGCGCTGTTCGCGCCGTTCGCCGCGATCGACGGAAACGTCAGCGCAACCGCCGAGCGCGCGCCGTACGCGTCGTTGATCGTGCGCGCCAGGTCGTATTCGGTGTGGCGTGCCCCCGGTTCGCCCGTCTTCGCCCAGCGCATCGTCTCGGCGATCGCCGCGGAGCTGCGCGCGAACGCGTCGCGGAACCGGTCGAGCACCGCCGGCGTCTTGGCGGCCCGCATTGCCTCGACCGGATTGAAGTCGGCATGGCGCGCGTGCGGCCACACCCGGCTCACCGCGTCGACGAGCGCGCAGTTCACCGATTCGAAGCCGTAGCACACGTGATCGACCTCGAACTGCGCGAGAAAGCGCTCGAGCGCCGCGACGTCGCGCCGGATCACGTGCAGCGCCGGATACGACTCGAGCGAGACTTCGCAGCGGTCGCAGCCTTCCGGCAGGAACAGCGCGACCTGTCCGTCGACCGCGAACAGGAAGCCGAGATGCGACGACGCATTCGGGATGTGATAGCCGCGGCTGTTCAGCAGATACGCGAGATCGTCCGACGCGCAGGTGAAAAACGCGGTCCTGCCGTCGGCCGCGCCGGTATGCGCGGCGAGCTTGCGGCTCAGCGCGTCGAGGTTCTGCGCAACGCTCAGGCCGGTCATCGATTCCGGCAGCTCGAAGATCGGCCGCTCGACGACCCAGCCCGGCAGCGCGATCGCGCGGTCGATCTCGCGATCGGCGAGGCTCGTCCAGTCGAGCACCGCGGCCTGCGTCTGCTCGACCAGCCGGTCGCGCTGCGCGACGCTGATCCGCAACTCGTCGTAGCCGACCCGCGCGAGCCGGCTCGCATGCGCGACCAGCCAGTCGGCCATCGCCTGCCAGATCGTCAGGTTCATCCCGAGCTTCTCGATGCGCACGCGCGCCGGATCGCACTGCTGCTCGGCCTGCAGGTGATAACGGCCGTCGACGAACAGCACGAACGGCGGCACGCCGAGCGCCCGCGCGGTCTCCGCGCTCAGGAAGATCCCGCAGCCGGCCGAGCCGTCGAAACCCGACAGCGCGTAGCGCGGGTTATTGCTGCGCGGCAGGTACTCGGTGACGTATTCGTCCTGCGACGTGACCACCACCGCGTCGAGCCGCGCGGCGTCGAGCAGGCACGACAGGCCGGCCTGCGTGTCGGCGACGGACGCGTCGTACGGGGGAAGGCCGGAGAAGCTGTATTTCAGTCGATCGATCATCGGATGCCCATGTTATTCATTGTTGTCGATGGCCGGCGGCGTGACGCGGCAGTGCGCTGCCTGAAGCAGGCTTGACGCAGGCCTGACGCAACTCGGCGCCGCTGCGCGGACGACGCGCAACCCGGCACGTGGCCGGGCCGCTGCGCCGTTCCAGCGGCAGACCTCGGAAATTTTTGTCTCACTTAACTTTGTTTGATACGTGCGACAGAATCTAGAGCACGTGGAAATTGAGGTCAAGCCAAAATTTTCGTAGGACTAAAATCGGCGGCACGGTGCCGCGTGCATGCGCAACGTGGCTTCGCCCGGCGACACTGCGCGGTACAATGCGCCGGCGTCGTCGTCCCGACGGCCGTGCTTCGTGCGATGCGCGGAAGGCAACGCCCCGGCGACTGCACCGCCCCTCCGCTCGCGTCCCGACTCGTTGCCACGAAAGAGATTCATGGATTCAGACATCATGCGTATCGGCCAGCGCATTCGCCGCCTGCGCCGGGAAGCGAAGAAGACGCTGCTGGAAGTCGCGACCGAAGCGAAGCTGTCGGTCGGGTTCCTGTCGCAGGTCGAGCGCCATCTCACGGGCATCTCGCTGTCGTCGCTCGTCAACGTCGCGAAGGCGCTGGGCGTGCCGCTCGGCACGCTGATCGACCAGCCGCGCCAGGCGCAGCCCGATTCGCACGAAGGCAGCCGCAAGCCGTACGCGGTCGACAGCGCGTCGCAGTGGTACGAACGGCTGTCCACCACGTTCGACGGCAGCCAGATCAACGCGGTCAAGGTGCAGATGATGGAAGGCTACCGCTCGGAATGGGTGTCGCACGGCGGCGACGAATTCGTCTACGTGCTGGCCGGCCGCATCTGCTACACGGTCGGCAAGAAGGATTACCCGCTGGCGCCCGGCGACTCGCTGCACTTCGACGCGCGCAAGCGGCATCGCGTCGCCAACGTGGGCGACGGGCCCGCCGAGCTGATCGTGGTCGGCACGCTGCCGCTGTTCGACGACAGTTGCGCCGAATTCGTGTCCGCGACGATGGAAATCAGGCAGCCCGCGCCCGTCGTGCGCACGGCGCCGGGCGAGCCGCGCGCGAGCCGCCGCGAACCGGCGCCGAAACGCGGCCGCGACACCGATCCGGCCCGGCCGGCCGGCGCGGCGGAAAAGAAGGCTACGGCCAAGCCGCCCGCATCCGCCGGCAAACGCCCGGCGGCCGCGACCCCGGCGCGCAAGGCAGCCGCGCGCAAGAAACCGTAACGGCTGGCGGCCGCGCGCCGCCCGACGCCGTCATACCTGCCGCCCTATTCGCCGATCGCGAGCGCCTGCGCGACGGCCTGGATCCGCGCGCGATGCACGGCATCCTTGATCTTCTCCGCCTCGTTGCCGATGCCGCGCGCGATCGCGCCGGCATCGACGCTGCGCGCGGCCGCGAGCGCCACCCGCAGCCGCTCGGCCTGCGGATACGGCTGCGCGTCGAGCCCGAGCCGCCCGCGCGCATCCGATTCGCAGGCCTGCAGCATCTCGGCGAAACGCGCCGGCTTGCGCAGCGCGTCGCTGCGCTCGAACAGCCGCACCAGCGCGGCCGCGCCCATCTCCATCACGCGATGCAGGTTGCCGTGCTCGCGCGCGACCACGAGCGCCAGATCGCGGCAATCGTTCGGTACGCGCAGCCGCTCGCACAGCGGCTTGAGCAGGTCGACGCTGCGGCCCTCGTGGCCGACGTGGCGCGGCAGCACGTCCGCGGGCGTCGTCGCCTTGCCGAGATCGTGCGTGAGCGCCGCGAAGCGCACCGGCAGCGAATAGCCCTGCTTCGCCGCGTAATCGACGACCATCATCACGTGCACGCCCGTATCGACTTCCGGGTGGTAGTCGGCGCGCTGCGGCACGCCCCACAGCGCATCGACCTCGGGCAGGACGCGCGCGAGCGCGCCGCAGTCGCGCAGCACCGCGAACATCCGCGACGGCTTCGCCTCCATCAGCCCGCGCGCGATTTCCTGCCACACGCGTTCAGGCACCAGCGCGTCGGCCTCGCCCGCGTCGACCATCCGCCGCATCAGCGCGAGCGTTTCGTCGGCAACCGTGAAATCCGCGAACCGCGCGGCGAAGCGCGCAATGCGCAGGATCCGCACCGGATCCTCGACGAACGCATCGCTCACGTGCCGGAACACGCGCGCGCGCAGGTCGGCCTGCCCGTCGAACGGGTCGATCACGGGCCCGACCAGCGCGCCCTCCGGGCTCACCTCGCGCGCCATCGCGTTGATCGTCAGGTCGCGCCGCGCGAGATCCTCGTCGAGCGTCACGTCCGGCGCGTAATGGAACTGGAAGCCGTGATAGCCGGCCGCCGTCTTGCGCTCGGTGCGCGCCAGCGCGTATTCCTCCTGCGTGTGCGGATGCAGGAACACCGGGAAATCCTTGCCGACCGGCCGGAAGCCCTGCGCGGCCATCTGCTCGGGCGTCGCGCCCACCACCACGTAATCGCGGTCCTGCACGGGCACGCCGAGCAATTCGTCGCGGATCGCACCGCCTACTGCGTAGATGTTCATGGCTGCGGTTCGTATTCGGCGATCACGTTGGTCTCGCTGCGCGCGGCGTCGATCCACCGCTGCACCGCCGGCAGCGCCGTCACGCGCGCCGCGTAGCCGGCCGCGTCCGGCGACAGGCCCGGCTCGTACGTGTTGAAGCGCATCACGACGGGCGCGTACATCGCATCGGCGATCCCGAACTCGCCGAACAGGAACGGCCCGCCCGACGCCTCGAGGCACGCGCTCCACAGCGCGTCGACGCGCGCGATATCGGCGAGCGCGTCGGGCGTCGCGCCGCGGCCCGGCATCGACGCGCGCACGTTCATGCCCATCTGCGTGCGCAGCGCCGCGAAGCCCGAATGCATCTCGGCCGCGATGCAGCGCGCATGCGCGCGTTCGAGCGGATCGGCCGGCCACATCGGGAACTGCGGATAACGCTCGGCGAGCGTCTCGGCGATCGCGAGCGAATCCCAGATCGCGACGCCGTGGTCGTCGATCAGGCACGGCACCTTGCCGGACGGCGAATATTCGAGGATGCGCGCGGCCGTGTCGTCGCGGCGCAGCTCGACCGCGATCTCGTCGAACGGGATGCCGAAATGCGCGAGCAGCAGCCACGGACGCATCGACCACGACGAGTAATTCTTGTCTCCAATGACGAGTTTCATGACGGTGTTCCGGAAAACGCGAAGGTGGAAAGGAAGAGGCTGAACAACGGTGCCGGGGCCGGGCCTAGCGCCGCCGCGAGCGGAACCAGTCGAACCGCGACCGCTCCGCGGCCTTGCCGAGATACGCGGGCGCAATGCTTTCGAGACTCGCGGGCGTGATCCCGAGTTCCGGCGCGAGCGGCCCCGACAGCACGTTCGGCACCGACATCGACGCGAGATTGTCGCGCGTGAGCACCGGTTCGCCGGGCAGGCATTCGAACACGCTTGCCTGCAGCCGCGCGAGCGCGTCGGGCAGCCGCACGATGCGCGCCTGCCGGCCGACCAGCGTGCCGCAATAGCGCACCAGTTGCTCGAGCGTGTAGACGGTCGGGCCGCCGAGCTCGTAGGTCTTGCCGTGCGCGGCCGCGAGATCGAGCGTGTTGACGAACGCACGCACGACATCGCCGACGAACACCGGCTGGAAGCGCGCATCGGGCATCGCGAGCGGCAGCACGGGCACCGTGCGCTGCAGGTTCGCGAACGTGTTGAGGAATGAATCGCCGGGGCCGAACACGACCGACGGGCGGAAGATCGTCAGCGCGAGCGAATCGGTCGCCGCGACCGCATGCAGCGCCGCTTCGCCGTCGCCCTTCGAGCGCTGGTACATGCTCGCGCCGTGCGAATCGGCGCCGAGCGCGCTCATGTGCAGCAGGCGCCGCACGCCGACCTCGACGCACGCGCTCGCGAGCGCGGCCGGCAGCGCGACGTGCGCGCGCTCGAAACCGGGCCCGTACGGCGTGCCGCGGCCGCCGTGCAGCACGCCGACCAGATTGATCGCCGCGTGTGCGCCGGCGACGAAGCGCGCGAGCGTGCGCGTGTCGAGCGCTTCGAGCTCGACGATCTCGACCGGCAGCATCTGCAGGTGGCGCGCGTGGTCGCGGCGCCGCGTGCCGATCCGTACCTGCTTGCCGGCGTCGATCAGCGCATTGACGAGCCGGCTGCCGATGAAGCCGGTGCCGCCCAGCAGCGCGACGGTCTGGCGATCCATGTTCGGCTCCTCAAAAGAACACTGCCGCGTCTCGCGCGGCAGTGTGAAGATTGCGGATCAGGGCGAGATCATGCCTAGACGTTTCTTCAACGACTGCGGTTTGCCCTCGAAGAGCGCCGCATAATAAACGGTATTCGACAGCACGTTCTTCACGTAGTCGCGCGTCTCGTTGAACGGAATCGTCTCTGCGAAGATCGCGCCTTCGACCGGCTGCGTCAACACCTGGCGCCACTGGCGCGGCCGGCCCGGGCCCGCGTTGTAGCCGGCGGTGGCCAGCACCGGCGAGCTGTCGAAGTTGTTGTAGATGTCCGCCAGATACCAGGTGCCGAGCTGGATGTTGGTATCGATGTCGTGCATCTGCGCGCGCGTGATCGTGCCCATGCCGAGCTTCTTCGCGACGAGCTGGGCGGTGGCCGGCATCAGCTGCATCAGGCCGCCCGCGCCCACCGACGAACGCGCGCTCGTGATGAAGCGCGACTCCTGGCGGATCAGCCCGTACGCCCATTCGATGTCGAGGCCCGTCGACTGCGCATAGCGCTCGACGATGTTGCGGTACGGCGACGGGTAGCGCAGCGTGAAGTCGTGCTCGGCCTTCGTGCGGTCGGCCGTGTTGACCGTGCGGTCGAGCAGCTCGACGCGCTTGCCGTACTCGGCGGCCGCGAGCAGCTGGCGATCGGTCATCCCGCGCAGCGGCCAGTTCCATTCGCGGTTGCCTTCGAGGCGCAGGTTCAGCGCATAGAAGCGCTGCGCGAGCGCGAAGCCCGGAATCTTGCTCATCGCGTCGATCTCGGCGTCGCCCACCTTCGTGCGCGGCGGGATCGTCGTGCGCTGGCCGAGCTCTTCGCCGGCGAGCTGCCCGTAGAAGTTGAACTGGCCCGCGACCTGCTCGAATTCCTGGTTTGCCTGCAGCGTGTCGCCGCTCTGCTTGAGCGCTCGCGCATGCCAGTAGATCCACGCCGGATCGCTGCGCAGCGACGGCGGCATCTGCTCGATCGACCAGCGCACCATCGGCCAGTTGCCGGCGAGCAGCGCGGCGCGCGTGCGCCATTCGTAGCCCGAGTTCGACAGCGGCGCATTCGCGGATTTCGCGTACCAGACCGACGCGAGCGCCGAGCGCTTGATCGCGCCCTGGTAACCGATCGCGCCCCATGCGATCGCCTGCTCCTGCTTCGTGAGCGAGCCGGCAACCGACGTCAGCATCCCGGCGGCCGCGTCCGGATCGTTGCGCGCCATGCGGCCGAGCGCGATCAGCGCGAGCTGGTGCGACGTCGCGTCGGGGCCGACGCCGCGCGCGAGGAACAGCGGCGGCGCGCTCGTCGCCTGGTCGAAGCCGGCCGGGCGCGGGCCCAGCGCGTCGACGATCTTGCCGCCGAGCGTCGTGTAGTTCTGCTCGTACGCAAGGCGCGCCTGCTGCCACACATCGTCGCTCGTGAACTGCTGGTTGACCGTGAGCGCGGTGATCAGGTCGACGCAAGCGTCGCCGTAGTTCTTCGGCTCGACGAGCAGCGCGCGCGCCGCATCGGCGACGTTCTCGCCGCGCGCCGCGTGCGATTCGAGCGCATAGCACCTGACCTGCGTGTCGTCGTCGAGCACGAAGCGCTTGTATTGATCGTCGAAGCTGCGCCAGTCGTGGCGCGCGCCGAGCACGAGCAGGTAGTCGTTGCGTAGGCGGTCGGCGATCGCCTGGCCGTCGTAGCGCTGCAGGAACGACTGCACGGGTGCGTCCGGCGCATCGACGCGCGCGCGGCCCGTCGAATCGAACAACTGCGGCTTGATCTGGAAATACTCGACGTAGGACGGGACCGGATAGTTCGGGATCATCGACGCGAGCTGCGCGGCTTTCGCGGCGTCGTTGCGGCGTGCGGCTTCGCGAAGCTGCACGAAGATCTGGTCATCCCCGGCGACCGTGTCGTCGCCCGGCGCGGCGCACGCGGCCGTACCCGCGACGAGCGCGGCGGCCGAAAGTGTCAGCGCGACCGCGCGATATACTCGGAAAAGGCTGTTCGACATCGTTTTGAATGGAGCACGAATTGAGCGAAAGCATAGCACGCCACCCTGTGCCGAACCCGAAGGTTGCACTGCGCAAAACGCTGTCCGGCGCGCGTCGCGACGCCGCGTCGCAGCCCGCCGCGAACGCCGCGCTCGACGCGCGGCTGCGCACGCTGCTCGACCGGCTAGCACCGCGCACGGTCGGGTTCTACTGGCCGCTGCCGGGCGAATTCGATGCGCGCGACGCAGTGCTCGCGTGGTGCGCGGCAGGCGCCGGCCGGCGCGCCGCACTGCCCGTGATCGGCGAGCGGCACACGCCGCTCGCGTTCCATGCGTGGGACGCGCACACGCCGATGCGCGAAGGTCATCACCGGATTCCGGAACCGGCGGCGGGAATCGTCGTCGTGCCCGACCTGCTGCTGATTCCCTGCGTGGGATTCGATCCGCAGCGCTACCGGCTCGGCTACGGCGGCGGCTACTACGACCGCACGCTCGCCGCCTGGCCGGGCGACACGCTGCCGGTGACGGTCGGCATCGCGTACGAAGCGTGCCGCGTCGACGCGCTGCCGGCCGAAGCGCACGATCTCGCGCTGCGCTGGATCGTGACCGACGGCGCGCTCTACCCGGCCGCCGGATGACGCGGCGCGGCGCGCCACGGCCGTCGTCGCACGCCCGTCAGCGCAATGCCGCGCGCAACACTTTCCGCAATCGTTTACAGCGACGCCGCCGCGCGCGCGGCCGTGTCGTAGAGGCCCGATGCGTGACGCAACAGCTGCGCCGCGTCGCCGATCTGCTCGTTGGTGAGCCCGCTTTCCTTCAGCGTCTCGATCAGGCAGTGCTCGCGCACCTCGCGATACTTCAGGCACAGGTCGCGGCCCGCGTCGGTCGCGAAGAAGAACACTTCCTTGCCGCTCTTCTCGCTCTTCACATAACCGCGCGTGATCAGTTTTTTCAGCGCATAGGTCGCGACGTGCGTATCCTCGATATTGAGCACGAAGCAGATGTCGGCGAGTTTCTTCTTGCGTTCGCGATGGCTGACGTGATGCAGCAGCGACACCTCGACCGCCGTCATGTCCTTCGCGCCGGCCGCCGACATGCAGCGCACCATCCAGCGGTTGAACGCGTTGCCGGCCATGATGAGCCCGTATTCGAGCTCCGACAGCTCCGCGCTGGAATCGGAAACGAGGTGTTCGGATGACACGATCTTGGTCGGAGGACGCTTCATGGAAAGGCGGCGCAAGCAGGATGTCAGGGTGTGCCGAGTGTACGTCAGAAGCCCCGGTATACGGGCTAGGCGAAAACGCTTATTGGTAAGTTATCGATATCTTGTTGACAATGTGCGCTAACATTGCCGTCCGAACCGTGCCAGTCCGATGACGCAACCCCGCTTTTATCCGCTCGGCGATGCCGCCCTCGTCTGCGAGGTGCCGCCGCCCGCCACGCTCGATTGCCAGCGCCGCGTCTGGGCCGTCGCCGAGGCCGCGCGCGCGTGGCCCGACGTGATCGACGTCGTGCCGGGCATGAACAACCTGACCATCGTGTTCGACCCGCTCGCCGCGACGGCCGAGTCGCTCACGCCGGCGCTGCGCGACGCGTGGGAGACCGCCGACGTCGAGCACGCGGACGGCCGCGAGGTCGAGATCCCGGTCGAATACGGCGGTGCCGCCGGCCCCGATCTGGCGGCCGTCGCCGCGCACACCGGCCTGTCGGCCGACGAGGTCGTCGCGCGCCACGCGGCAGGCGAATACGTCGTGTTCTTCATTGGCTTCCAGCCGGGCTTCGCATATCTCGGCGGCCTCGACGCGTCGCTGCACACGCCGCGCCGCGCGGCGCCGCGCCTCGAGGTGCCGGCCGGCTCGGTCGGCATCGGCGGCGCGCAGACGGGCATCTACCCGGCCACGTCACCCGGCGGCTGGCAGTTGATCGGCCGCACGTCGCACCTGCTGTTCGATCCGGCGCGGCCGCAGCCGACGCTGCTGCTGCCCGGCGACCGCGTGCGCTTCACCATTGCGGGAGTCGACGCACGATGACCCAGAGCAACGCACCGGGCACCATCGAGGTGGTGCGGGCCGGCCCGCTGTCGACCGTGCAGGATCTCGGGCGCCGCGGCGCGCGCCATCTCGGCGTCGCGCAGGGCGGCGCGCTCGACGGCCTCGCGCTCGAGGTCGGCAACCGGCTCGTCGGAAACCGCCCCGACGCGGCAGCCGTCGAGATCACGATCGGCCCGGCCGCATTCCGCTTCACGCGCGCCACCCGCATCGCGATCACCGGCACGGAATTCGGCGCGACGCTCGACGGCCGGCACGTGTATTCGTGGTGGAGCCTGCCCGTCGAAGCCGGTCAGACGCTCGTGCTGCCGGCCGCGAAACGCGGGATGCGCGGCTATCTGTGCATCGCGGGCGGCATCGACGTGCTGCCGATGCTCGGCTCGCGCAGCACCGATCTCGCGTCGCGCTTCGGCGGCCTCGGCGGCCGCACGCTGCGCGACGGCGATCGGCTCCCGGTCGGTGTGCCGCCGGCCGGCGCGGGCTGCCTCGCGGCCGATGCGCCCGAATTCGGCGTGAAGGCGCCCGCGTGGTGCGCGTTCGCGCGCGTCGACGAGCCGCCGCGCCGCCACCGCCCCGCGCATGCGCCGTGGGCGATGCCCGTGCGCGTGCTGCCGGGCCCCGACTACGCGTCGTTCGCGGCCGATTCGCAGCAGGCGTTCTGGGACGACGAATGGCTCGTCACTGCGAACAGCAACCGGATGGGCTATCGCCTCGCCGGCGCCGAGCTCGTGCGCGAGCGGCCGGCCGAGCTGCTGTCGCACGCGGTGCTGCCCGGCACGATCCAGGTGCCGCCGAACGGCCAGCCGATCGTGCTGATGCACGACGCGCAGACCACCGGCGGCTACCCGAAGATCGGCACGGTGATTCGCGCCGACCTGTGGAAGCTCGCGCAGGCGCGGCTCAACCTGCCGATCCGCTTCGTGCGCACGACCCCCGACGTCGCGCGGGCCGCCCTCGCCGCGGAGCGTGCGTATCTGCGGCAGATCGACATCGCGATCGACATGCGCGAGGAAGCGCGCCGCCGCGCCCAATCGCGCGCGGCGTGACAATGGCGGAAGCAGTATGGAAGACGCGCCACGCAATTTGTGGACGAGGAACATCAATGGAAATCGATCTGAATGCCGATCTCGGCGAAGGATGCGGATCGGACGAGGCGCTGCTCGACCTCGTCACGTCGGCGAACATCGCATGCGGGTGGCATGCGGGCGGCGCCAATGCGATGCGCGACTGCGTGCGCTGGGCCGTGCAGAAAGGCGTGTCGATCGGCGCGCACCCGAGCTTTCACGATCCGGAGAATTTCGGCCGCAAGGAAATGCAGCTGCCGGCCGGCGACATCTACGCCGGCGTGCTGTACCAGCTCGGTGCGCTGTCGGCGATCGCGCAGGCCGAAGGCGGGCGCATCGCGCACGTGAAGCCGCACGGCGCGCTGTACAACCAGGCCGCGCGCGACCCGATGATCGCCGATGCGGTGGTGTCCGCGATCCACGATTTCGACCCGTCGCTCGCGGTGTTCGGGCTCGCGAACAGCGTGTTCGTCGCGGCCGCGCGGCACGCGGGGCTCGCCGCGGTGGAGGAAGTGTTCGCCGATCGCGGCTACCGCGCGGACGGCTCGCTCGTGCCGCGCAGCCAGCCCGGCGCGCTGATCGACGATGAAGAGGCGGTGCTCGCGCGCACGCTCGACATGGTGCGCAACCGGCAGGTGCGTGCATTGAGCGGCGAATGGGTGCCGCTGAACGCGCAGACCGTCTGCCTGCACGGCGACGGGCCGCATGCACTGGCGTTCGCGAAGCGGATCCGCGCGGCGCTCGAGGCGGCGGGTGTCGACGTCGTGGCGCCCGGCGCGCTACAGGCCGACGAAGGCGCGTAGGCCATGCGACGCGCGCGATGCGCGTGCACCGCATGGCGCGCGCCAGGTACGAAACCCGGCGCACAAAAGAACGCACAAAAGAAAAAAGCGCCCTCGTGGCGCTTTTACGTTGGCGCAATCGCCGCGGACTTCGCCGTCTGTCGATTCGCCCCCCGAAACCGTCTTTCGACGGTGACCGGAAAAACATTCCGGATTAAAAAACGTCCGCCGCCGCCCGATCACTGCATTCCCCGGTCAGACGACGGAACGTTGCTTATCTGCAAGTCGGCCCGCATGCATTTGTGTGTCCGACGATGATTGGCCCCGCCGTGCATGCAGACACTCCGCGGCCGGCACGCGCTTCACGTGCCGGCAACGCTAACCCCGCGCTTTATTTCTGCTACCCCGTAGAACTTATCTATTCTTTTCATTTTTTCAACTTGTGGGATGAAGAATAGATATTGGCGGAACGGGATGTCAATCGTTTTAAACGCTATTTCCCGACGATTCGAGGGTTTTCCTTATCGATTTCCGCGGCCGTGCAGCCGCCTCCCGGCGTGCGCGTGACGTCGATCAAACAGGGGAACATCGGTGCGTGCCGCCGGGCGCGATCAGTTCGCGTCGACCCGGTATCCTTGCTGGCGCAACAATTCGAGCACGCCGCGCGGGCCGCCCAGATGCAGCGCGCCGATCGCGACGAACAGCGGCCGGTTCGGCGCGGCGATTGCCGTCATCCGTGCAACGAAACGCCGGTTGCGCTCGTACAGGATCTTGTTGTCGATCGACGCCGACAACGCCGGCGAACGCGCGAGCCGCTCGCTCTTCGCGACGGCCCATGCCGAGATCGCGTCGGCGTCGCCAATTCGCCACAGCCGGTGCAGCGACTTGATGTCGTCCGCGTTCTGCGCGGGTGTCTGCACCATGTCCTGCGCGAGCATCTCGCGCTGCTCGGCCAGCGTCAGCCCGGTGAATGCGCGCATCTGTTCGGCGAGCGTCTCGAGCCCGATCACGCGGCCGCCCTTCTTCTTCAGGAACACGTTCTGCAGTTGCGCCTCGGTGCCGTATTCGGTCTGCAGGCCGGCCGACAGCGAATCGTAGGTCTCGACGACGAGCGCCGCGAGCCACGGCCGCATCTTGCGGATCTCGGCGAGCGCGGCCGGGTTGCCGCGCAGGCGCGCCGCGAGCCGCTGCCACAGCGGCTCGGGCAGCAGGCGCTGCAGGCACGGGTAGCGGCACACGCCGTACTTCGACACGTCGTCCTGCGATTCGAGCAGGTCGTCGGGCGACAGTTCGAGCGCGAGCGTCGGCGACGCGGCGAGCGCCGCGAGGATGCGCGGCCGGAACGGCTGCGCGCTCGGGTAGTCGGACGGGTCGCCCGTGTGCAGCGTGCCGAGCACGTAGAGCGTGACCTTGCCCCTGGTTGCGACATAGAACGGCATGCGCGCGGGCTGCACGCGCACCGCGCCGCTCGCGACCGTGCCGTTCGACACGGCCGGCGCGTGGAAGCCCGGCAGGCTCATGCCGGGCGGCGGGACTTGCGACGGATGGATCGGTGAAGTGGCCGGCGCGCGCCCTTCGGCGCGCGCGGCCTCGACGGGAACCGCGAGGCTGGCCGCCACGCACGCGCCGGCCAGCGCCGCGCCCGTGACGGTGCGCACGCTCCAGCGCCGCGCGTAGCGGTACGCGCGCATCACGCGCGCGCTGCTTGCCCCCGAACGGCGCGCGCCGGACACGCGCGCCGCCAACGCTTCAGGCATTCGCCTCCCCTACCTCCTCGGCGCGATGGCAGGCCACGCGCCGTCCGTCGACCTCGCGCAGCTGCGGCTCCTCGATGCGGCAACGCTCGACCGCATACGGGCAGCGCTGGTGGAACGCGCAGCCCGACGGCGGATTGAGCGGCGACGGCAGCTCGCCCTGCAGCTTGATCTGTACACGGCGGTCTTCCTCGAAGATCGCCGGCGTCGCCGACATCAGCGCACGCGTGTACGGATGGCGCGGCCGCGCGTAGATCGTCGCCTTGTCGCCGAGCTCGGCGACGCTGCCGAAGTACATCACCATCACGTCGTCCGCGACATGCTCGACCACCGACAGGTTGTGCGAGATGAACACGTAGCTCGTCTTGAACTGCTCCTGCAGATCCATGAACAGGTTCAGGATCTGCGCCTGGATCGACACGTCGAGCGCGGACACAGGCTCGTCGGCGACGACGATCCGCGGATCGAGGATCATCGCGCGCGCGATCGCGACACGCTGGCGCTGGCCGCCCGAGAACATGTGCGGATAACGCTTCGCGTGCTCGGGCCGCAGGCCGACCGTGCGCATGATCTGCGCGACGCGCTGCGCGCGCTCGTCGGCCGTCAGGTTCGCGTTGATCTCGAGCGGCTCGGAGAGCGTCTGCTCGACGGTCTTGCGCGGGTTGAGCGACGCGAACGGGTTCTGGAACACCATCTGCACGCGGCGGCGCAGGTCGGCGACCCGGTGGCGGTCCGCGCCCGCGACGTCCTTGCCGTCGATCGACAGGTGGCCGGACGTCGGCGTCTCGATCATCGTCAGCTGCCGCGCGAGCGTCGACTTCCCGCAACCGGATTCGCCGACGACGGCGAGCGTCTTGCCGCGCTTCAGCGAAAACGACACGCCGTTGAGCGCCTTCACCGTGCCCTGGCCGAACATGCCGCGCTTCACCGTGTAGTGTTTCGCGAGCTGGTCGGCGACCAGTACGACATCGTCGTCGTGCGGCGTGGCGCGCGTATCTTGGACTGCGTTCATCGTGCGCCTCCCGTCAGGTCGAGGTTGGAAACATTGAGCGGCTTGATGCAGCGCGCGCGCATCGCCTCGTTGCCGGATACCAGCGTGTCGAGCGCCGGCCGCGCCTTGCGGCAATCGTCGACCACGTACTTGCAGCGCGGCGCGAACAGGCACCCGGACGGGCGATCATCGCGGCCCGGCACCATGCCGGGCAATGCGGCAAGGCGACGCGCCCCCTTATTGTGCTCGGGAATCGCCGCGAGCAGCGCTTCGGTGTACGGATGATGCGGCGCGCGGAAGATCTCGGGCACGCTGTTGGTCTCGATGATCTCGCCCGCGTACATCACCGCGACGCGCTGCGCGACCTCCGACACCACGGCCAGGTCGTGCGAGATCAGCACGAGCGCCATCCCGCGCTCCTTCTGCAGCTTCACCAGCAGATCCATGATCTGCGCCTGGATCGTCACGTCGAGCGCGGTGGTCGGCTCGTCGGCGATCAGCAGCTTCGGGTTGCACGCGACGGCCATCGCGATCATCACGCGCTGGTTCATCCCGCCCGACATCTGGTGCGGGAACGACGTAATGCGGTTCTTCGCATCGGGAATGCCGACTTGGTCGAGCAGTTCGAGCGCGCGCCGGTGCAGCGCGTCGCCGCGCAGCCCCTCGTGCAGCTTCAGCACCTCCTTGATCTGATAGCCGACCGTATAGCTCGGGTTCAGGCTCGTCAGCGCGTCCTGGAACACCATCGCGATGTCCTTGCCGACGATCTTGCGGCGCGCCTTCGGCGACGCCTTCAGCAGGTCGACGCCGTTGAACGTGACCTCGTCGGCCGTCACCTTGCCCGGCGCGTCGATCAGGCCCATCAGCGCCATCATCGTCACGCTCTTGCCCGAGCCCGATTCGCCGACGACGCCCACCACCTCGCCCGGCGCGATCGACATGTTGATCCGGTCGACGGCGGGCAGGCCGTTGAAGTTCACCGCCAGATTGCGGATGGTCAGAAGATCTTGGCTCATGTCATCCTCCGCCGGGCCGTCAGGTGCTTCAAAGAATGTGCCCGATGAAGACGGGGGGGCTTCGCCCCCCCGAGCGAACAAAGTGAGCGTGGGGGTTGTTTCATCTCAGGCCATCCGTTTCAGTTTGGGATCGAGCGCGTCGCGCAGCCCGTCGCCGAGCAGGTTGATCGCGAGCACCGAAATCAGGATCGACAGGCCGGGCATCGTCACGATCCACCACGCGTTGTCGATGTAGTCGCGCGCGGATGCGAGCATCGCGCCCCACTCGGCGGTCGGCGGTTGCACGCCGAGGCCGAGGAAGCCGAGCGCGGCCGCGTCGAGGATCGCCGACGAGAAGCCGAGCGTCGCCTGCACGATCAGCGGCGCCGTGCAGTTGGGCAGCACCTGCGAGAACATCAGGCGCAGCGTGCCGGCACCGGCCACGCGCGACGCCGTCACGTATTCCTTCTGCAGCTCGCCGAGCGCCGACGCGCGCGTGAGGCGCACGTAGGCCGGCAGCGCGACGATCGCGATCGCGAACATCGTGTTGGTGAGGCCCGGGCCGATGATCGCGACGACCGCGACCGCGAGCAGCAGCGACGGCAGCGCGAGCAGCACGTCCATGATGCGCATCACGGGCGTGTCGGCCCACTTCTGGAAGAACGCGGCGACAAGCCCGAGCACGATGCCGGGGATCAGCGCGAGCACGACCGACACGAAGCCGATCCAGAACGACATCCGCGCGCCGAACATCAGGCGCGAAAGAATGTCGCGGCCCGCTTCGTCGGTGCCGAGGATGAATTTCCAGTTGCCGCCGTCGAGCCACGCGGGCGGGATCTTCACGTAGTCGCGGTATTGCTCGACCGGGCTGTGCGGCGCGATCAGCGGCGCGAGCAGCGCGACCAGGATCAGCGTGATCACGACGATGCCGGCGCCGACGGCGCCGCGGTTACGCGAGAAGTTGGCCCAGAACTCGCGCAGCGCGAGCGCACGGCCGCCGGCCGGCGCGGATTCGCTCGGCAGGGTGTTTTGCAGATTGCTCATGGAATTACCTCGTGTGGCGGATGCGCGGATTCAGCACGCCGTACAGCAGGTCGACGACCAGGTTCACGACGATCACGAGCGTCGCGATCAGCAGGATGCCGCCCTGGACGACCGGATAGTCGCGGCGGCCGATCGCATCGATCAGCCACTTGCCGACACCGGGCCACGAAAAGAGCGTCTCGGTCAGCACGGCGCCCGCGAGCAGCGTGCCGATCTGCAGGCCGATCACGGTGACGACCGGGATCAGCGCGTTGCGCAGCGCGTGCACGACGACCACGCGCGCGGGCGACAGCCCCTTCGCGCGTGCGGTGCGGATGTAGTCCTCGCGCAGCACTTCGAGCATCGACGAGCGCGTCATCCGTGCGATCACCGCGAGCGGGATCGTGCCGAGCACGATCGCGGGCAGGATCAGGTGGCTGACCGCCGACTTGAACGAGCCTTCGTCCGGCGCGAGCAGCGCGTCGATCAGCATGAAGCCCGTCGGGTGCGGGAAGTCGTATTCGACGGCGATGCGCCCCGACACGGGCGTCCAGCCGAGATACGACGAAAACACCATGATGAGGATCAGCCCCCACCAGAAGATCGGCATCGAATAGCCGGTGAGCGCGGTGCCCATCACGCCATGGTCGACGACCGAACCGCGCCGCAGCGCGGCGATCACGCCGGCCGGCAGCCCGACCGCGAGCGCAAACACGAGCGCGCACAGCGACAGTTCGACGGTCGCCGGGAAGCGCGCGAAAAACTCACCCGCGACGCTCGTGTTGGTGATGATCGACGTGCCGAGGTCGCCATGCAGCGCACGGCCGATGTAGTGGATGTACTGCATGGGCAGCGGCTGGTCGAGCCCGAGGCGTTTCATCGCCTCCGCATGCATGGCGGGATCGACGCCGCGCTCGCCCATCATCACTTCGATGGGGTCGCCCGGTATCAGGTGAATCAGCGCAAACGCCAGGATGGTGATGCCGATGAAAGTCGGGATCACCATGCCCACGCGGCGCAACACGAATGTGAACATGATGCGTCTCGTATTTTCTTGTGGGAAATGTGCGACCGGCGACGAGGGGCTTTTGGCCCCTCGCCGCCGGATGATTTCAAGCCGGTCTTCTCAATGACGACAGCTTAGGTCAGGCCGGTTACTTCACGCTGACACCGTCGAAACGCGCATAGCCCAGCGGCTCGATGCGCATGTCGACCACGTTCTTGCGCACCGGCTGGTAGACCGTCGAATTCGCGATCGGCGAGAACGGCAGCTGTTGCGCGAAGATCTGCTGAGCCTGCGTGTAGAGCTTCGTACGCGCGTCCTGGCCCGTCGTCGTGCGGCCCTTCTGGACCAGTTCGTCGAACGGCTTGTAGCACCAGTGCGAGAAGTTGTTGCCCTTGATCGCCTCGCAGCCGAGCAGCGTGCCGAGCCAGTTGTCCGGATCGCCGTTGTCGCCCGTCCAGCCGATCAGCATCGTGTCCTGCTCACCCGTGTGCGCACGCTTGATGTACTCGCCCCACTCGTACGTGACGATCTTCGCCTTCACGCCGATCTTCGCCCAGTCGGCCTGGATCATCTCGGCCATCAGGCGGGCGTTCGGGTTGTACGCGCGCTGCACGGGCATCGCCCACAGCGTGATCTCGAAACCGTTCGCATAACCGGCCTTCGCGAGCAGCGCCTTCGCCTTCGCGGTGTCGTACCCGGCCATCTTCAGGTTCTTGTCGTACGACCATTGGGTCGGCGGCATCGGCGCGCCGGCCGCCTGGCCCGCACCCTGGTAGACGGATTCGAGAATCGCCTTCTTGTTGATCGCCATGTCGAGCGCCTGACGCACTTCGAGCTTGTCGACCGGCTTGTGCTCGACGTTGTACGCGAGGTAGCCGAGGTTGAAGCCCGCCTGCGACGGCATGTCGACGTTCGAATCGGCCTTCAGCGTCGCGATGTCGGCCGGGCGCGGATAGCTCATCACCTGGCATTCGTTGCGCTTGATCTTCTGCACGCGCACGCCCGGATCCGGCGTGATCGAGAAGATCAGCTTCGACAGCTTCACTTCGCCCTTCTTCCAGTAATCAGGATTGCCGTCGAAGCGGATCGTCGCATCCTTCGTATAGCTGCGGAAGATGAACGGGCCCGTGCCGACCGGCTTCTGGTTGATGTCGGCGGCCTTGCCGGCCTTCATCAGCTGGTCGCCGTATTCGGCCGACAGGATCGACGCGAATTCCATCGCCATGTTCTGGATGAACGGCGCGTTCGGCTCGGCCAGCGTGAACTTCACGGTGTACGGATCGACCTTCTCGACCTTCGTGATCAGCTTGTCGAGGCCCATGTCGGTGAAGTACGGGAACGACACCGGGTAGGCCTTGCGGAACGCCTGGTTCGGATCGAGCATGCGCTCGAACGAGAACACGACGTCGTCCGCGTTGAATTCGCGCGTCGGCTTGAAGAAGTCGGTCGTGTGGAACTTCACGCCGTGGCGCAGGTGGAACGTGTACACCTTGCCGTCGGACGACACGTCCCACTTCTCGGCGAGGCCCGGTTCGACCTTCGTGCCACCGCGCTCGAATTCGACGAGACGGTTGTAAACGGTAAACGTGGCAGCGGTGAAATCGACGCCGGTCGTAAATTGCGCGGAATCGAAACCCGCCGGGCTGCCTTCTGAGCAGTAGACGAGCGTTTTGTTCGGGATCTGTGCGAATGCAGAACCCGCGACGCCGAGCGATGCCGCTGCCACGCCTGCAATGGCGGTAACACGCAGGGTGTGCAACAGACGGTTGTATTCCATGTTTCCTCCAGGTCTCCAGATCGGAACCGGCCCCGCCAGGGTCCGGCGTACGCGGATATTACTTGAGCTAACGATGTGGCAACAAGCTGGAGAAAAAACTCTTCTATATGCCCCGCCGGGTTTGTGCCAATGTTTAGTGTGGGTAAAAAATGCGAAAACGCGCGCGAACGACAGTTCCGTGCATCCCGCGCATGTTTCGTTCGACAACTAAACAATTCGGGTGCGAACGCGAAGGGCCGGCGCGCCGTTTCCCGCGATTGGCCGCACATCATTGCGTTTTGCGAAACGATTCGATGACAGTCTTCGCACTGTCATGCTGTCATGCCGGCGCGTCGAGATCGGCGCTGCGCGCGGGCACGAACGCGACCGCGACGATCGACAGCGCGAGCCCGGCCATCACATAGTAGGTCGGCGCCAGCGGCGAACCCGTGACCTTGATCAGCCACGTGACGATGAACTGCCCGAAGCCGCCGAACAGCATCACCGCGACGTTGTACGCGATCGACAGCCCGGTCGAGCGCACGTTGGCCGGGAACAGCTCGGCGATCATCGCGCCGAACGGCCCGTAATAGCCGGCGAGCGTCACCGACAGCACGGCCTGCACCGCGATCAGCCGCCCGATGCTCGGCGCCGCGTCGAGCCACGCGAACAGCGGATACATCAGCACGAGCGTCAGCACGAGCGACCACAGCGACAGCCCCTTGCGGCCGATGCGGTCCGACCACGCGCCCGCGACCGGCGACAGCACCATCAGCAGCAGGTTGCCGACGATCACCGCGTAGAACGATTCCGAGTACGGCAGCTTCAGCTGCTTCACCGCGAAGGTCGGCAGATAGCTGATCAGCACGTAGATCGTCACCGTCAGCGCGATCACCGAGCCGAGCCCGCACAGCACCTCGCGCGGGTGGCGCGTGAACACTTCGCCGAGCGTCGCGCGGCGCGCGCTCTGCTGCGCATGCAGGAACGCTTCGGAATCGGCGAGATGGCGGCGGATATAGAAGCCGATCGGGCCGATCACGAGCCCGAGGATGAACGGCACGCGCCAGCCCCAGCTGCGCAGCGCGTCGTGCGACAGCCCGCGCGTGATGGCCGCGCCGACGAGCGCGCCGATCAGCAGCGCGGCCGCCTGGCTCGCCATCTGCCAGCTGCCGTAGAAACCGCGTTTCGAGAACGGCGCGGCCTCGATCAGCAGCGCCGTCGCGCTGCCGAATTCGCCGCCGGCGGAGAAGCCCTGCAGCAGGCGGCCGAGCACGATCAGGAGCGGGCCGCCGATGCCGATCGCCGCATAGGGCGGCGCGATCGCGAGCAGGAAGATGCCGGCCGTCATCAGCAGGATCACGAGCGACAGCGCGGCCTTGCGGCCGGCTCGGTCCGCGTACAGCCCGAACACGATGCCGCCGATCGGGCGCATGAAGAACGCGACGCCGAACGTCGCGGTGGTCAGGAGCAGCGACGAGTATTCGCTGGAGGTCGGGAAGAACAGCTCGGCGATCACGACCGTCATGAAGCCGAACACCGTGAAGTCGTACCACTCGAGCGCATTGCCGATCACGGCGGCCACGACCGCGCGCCGGTTCAGCGCACGCTCGGGCCTGATCGTCTTCGTTGAATTCGCAATCGTCGCCATGCGTGCCTCATCCTCGTGAATTCGCCATGTCGGGCGGCGCGGCGCGTGGTGTGCCGCGCCGCGCTGGTTTGCAGCGAGTGTAGAAAGCGACGGAACCGTTTTCAAGCAATAAAAACGCCCGCCGTCTTTCGACGGCGGGCGTTTTGCGGTTTTCGCCACATTGCGGCATCGCACGATGCCGCACGGGCCTCAACCCATCTTCGAGAATGCGCTGCACCAGCCCTTCGCCGACACCTGCTTGCCGGGGAAGGCGCCGCACGGGCCCGAAGCGGAACCCTTCTTGCCCTGGTACAGCATGCAGGCCGCGCAATCCTGGCCCGCTGCGTATTTCGGGTACTTCGTCTTGTCGACCTTCGTGGCATCGGCCTTGTAGCCGAGCGCCACCGCGGTCGGATCGGTTTCCGACAGCATCGGCGCATCGGCCAGCGCTTCACGCGACAGCGCCAGCGCGGACACGACGCCAACGCTCGAAATCAGGAAACTCCGACGGGATGTTTTCATGGGGGACTCGCTCCAACGTTATCGGTTTGAAAGCTGTTCTGGCGACAGCCGTTCGACAGAATAACTGCCAAGCGAATAAATGTGCGCGCCGAAATGCCGGAGATAAGGGATTTCACACGGCCCGCGCGTGCGCGCTCGCGTCAACCGTAAGCGGCCATGTCGCCGACACGCTGCGCGAGTGCGAGCGACGCGGTGAGCCCCGGCGACTCGATGCCGAACAGGTTCACGAGCCCGCGCACGCCATGCTGCGCGGCGCCCTGCACGATGAAATCGGCCGGCGGCTCGCCGGGCCCCGAGACCTTCGGCCGGATGCCCGCGTACGCAGGCTGCAGCGCGCCGTCGGGAAGATCCGGCCAGTACGCGCGGATCGACGCGTAGAACGCGCCCGCGCGCGCCGGATCGACTTCGTAGCGCAGCGAATCGCACCATTCGACGTCCGGGCCGAAGCGCGCCTGCCCGGCGAGGTCGAGCGTCAGGTGCACGCCGAGCCCCGCGCGGTCGGGCATCGGGTAGACGAGATGCGAGAACGGCGCGCGGCCCGACAGGCTGAAATAATTGCCGCGCGCGAGATAGAGCTGCGGCACCCAGCGCGGGTCGAGGCCGCGCGTGCGGCGCGCCAGCGCCTGCGCACCGAGGCCCGCGCTGTTGATCACGCAGGCGGCCTCGATTTCGGTCGGCGCATCGCCGCCCGTGCGCACGACGAAGCGCCCGCCGCGCAGCACGTCGATCGACTCGACCGGGGAATTCAACGCGCACACGGCGCCGTCGCGCTCCGCATCGCCGAGCAGCGCGAGCATCAACTGGTGGCTGTCGACGATGCCGGTGGATGGCGAGAACAGCGCCGCGGCGCATTCGAGCGCGGGCTCGAGCGTCTGCGCCTCGACGCGCGTGAGCGGCAGCAGGTCGAGCACGCCGTTTTCGGCCGCGCGCGCGGCGATCGCCTTCAACTGCTTCACCTGCGTGGCGCTCGTCGCAACCAGTAGCTTGCCCGTGCGCCGGTGCGGCACGTGATGCGTGTCGCAGAATTCGTACAACAGATCGCGACCGCGCACGCACGACATCGCCTTCAGCGAACCGCGCGGATAGTAGAGCCCCGCGTGGATCACTTCGCTGTTGCGCGAGCTCGTGCCCGTGCCGATCGCATCGGCCGCCTCGAGCACGAGCGTTTCCCGCCCGCGCGCGGCCAGTTCGCGTGCAATCGCAAGGCCGATGACGCCCGCGCCGATCACAACACAATCCATCTGCTCCATGACGTTTCGCGCCGCTAACGCGTCGAGGGGAGAGAAGAGAATTGTACGTCCCGGTTCGCAAGCCTGCCGAAAGCATGTGTGCCGCGTCGCGACGACACTGCGCACGACGCGGCGCGCACCCCTCGGCCGTGCGCGCGCCGCCGGTTCAGAAGCCGATCGGCCTGCGCTTCGCGGCACCCTCGTCCGCGCGGATGTCGTGCGGCGCGATCGCGTCGCGACCGTCGAGCCGCGCGGCGCCGAATGCATGCAGCAGCGCGCGGCGCATCGTGCGCGGCGGCGTCGCGGCCAGCACGTCGAGCGCGTCGTCGCCGAGCGTGTCGGGGAAGCGCCGCCCCCACGCGTGCGACGTGCGGATCTCGTCGTAGATCGTCTGCGCGATCCGGCGCGCACCGGCCGCATCGGGCGGCGCGATCTCGTACACGTTCATCCGGTTGAGCAGCGGCTCCGGGATCGCCTGCGCTTCGTTCGCGGTCGCGACCCAGATCACGTTGCCCGCATCGATCGGCACTTCCGCGAATTCGTCGACGAACGCGCGCGCCGTGTCGTGCTCGAGCAACGCATACAGCGCGCCGAGCGGATCGTATTGCGCATCGCTGCCGGCCTTGTCGATCTCGTCGACCGCGATCACCGGGTTCGCATAGCTGCCGTTCACGAGCGCGTCGAACACCTTGCCGGGTTTCGCGTTCTTCCATTGCGACGACGCACCCGACAGGATCCAGCCGGCCGTCAGCGAACTCATCGGCACGTAGTGGTATGCGGTGCCGAGCAGTTGCGCGAGCGCCTTCGCGAAATGCGTCTTGCCGATGCCGGGCGGCCCGAGCAGCAGGATCGGCATCAGTTCGAGCCGGTCGTCCGTTTCGAGACACAGCGCGACCTGCTTGCGCACGTCGTCGAGCGGTTCGACGAAATTGGGCAGTGCATCGCCGAGCGCGTCGAACGACGGCATCCGGTTCGGCTTCACGCAAAAGCGCAGATTCCCCGTCTTGAGCATCCTTTCGTAGGTGGCGCGCAATGCATCGCTCGCGCTCTCGTTCAGGTCGCTCAGCGCCGTCTCGACCTGCTCGAGGTCGTACACCGTGCTGAAGGACGCCACCGCCAGTTCCTGTTTCACCATCGCCGTCGTCATACCAACCTCGCTGCCGCTTGCTGTCACACCACCATCAGACCCTTACGATTTCAGTGTAGCGGGCCCGTATCCGCGCGCAAGCAAGCAGCCGTGCGAGTCTGCTGCTAACACCCGGCGTGCGCTGCACGGCTGCGCGGCGCGGCGTATGATCGTCGGTTCACCCACCCGCCCCAAGGCTTCGCCGACGGCGCCTACGCGGCGCGTCGCGCCCCGTCCCGAAGGTATGCCGATGTCCGTCCCCACTGCTTCCCCGCGCGTCGATGCCGATGCGATCGGCGCCGTCGACGCGGCGCTCACGTCGCGCCGCGCGATCCGCGCGTTCCTGCCGACGCCCGTGCCGCGCGACACGCTCGAGGCGATCCTCGAAGCAGCGAGCCGCGCGCCGTCGGGCACCAACATCCAGCCGTGGCGCGTGTACGTCGCGACGGGCGCCACGCGCGATGCGCTCGCCGCCGCGCTGACCGCGGCCCACGACGATCCCGCGCGCGACGAGAAATATGTGGCCGAGTACGACTACTACCCGCGCGAATGGGTATCGCCGTATCTCGACCGGCGCCGCAAGGTCGGCTGGGACCTGTACGGGCTGTTGAACATCGGCCGCGACGAGAAGGCGCGCATGCACGCGCAGCACGCGCGCAATTTCCGTTTCTTCGATGCGCCCGTTGCGCTGTTCTTCACGCTCGATCGCGTGATGACGCACGGTGCGTGGCTCGATTGCGGGATGTTCCTGCAGGGCGTGATGACGGCCGCGCGCGCACGCGGGCTCGATACCTGTCCGCAGGCCGCGTTCGTGCCGTTTCACCGGATCGTCGCCGAACACCTCGGCATTCCCGCCAACGAACAATTCGTCTGCGGCATGTCGCTCGGCCACGCGGACCCCGACGCGATCGAGAACCGCCTCGTCACCGAACGCGCGCCCGTCGCCGAATTCGCGCGCTTTTTCGCTTGAAAACGCGTGACGCGCACCTACCTTTCGGACAGGACGGTATCGCGCAGCGAACCTGCCGCGGCGCGTCCTGTCACATCACGATCGAAATCGATCGGGCGTAAGATGTGCGTCCATTCCCCGCTATTCCGCGTTTCCGGAGACGTTTCATGCTGAAACACGGCCTGGCCGTCCTGCTCGCGAGCATCGCGCTCGCCGCCCATGCGCAGAGCCCCGCACCGGCCTCCGTCGCGTGGGAGATCCAGGTGGTGCGCGACGGTCAGACGATCGACACGTTCCAGCAGCGCACCACCGTGGGTCAGACCCGCACCGATACCCATCGTTATCCGTCCGCCGTGCCGGTCGGCTGCGGCAATGCCGCGCGCGTCGTGCCGACCGAGCGCTCGCGCTCGGTGACGGTCGCGCCGCTCACCGTCGACGCCAGCGCGAATACGGTGTCGCTCGCGCTCGACGTGCAGGAAACGCTCGACGACGAAAACGCGACGCGCGGCGATCCGTGCGTGCCCGCGTCGCCGCGGCAGATCGTCGCGAGCCACCCCGGCCTGTCGGTCGGCAGCGACGCGTGGACCGACTGGACGCTCGTCGAGCAGCACCCGCACCTCGTGTACCGCGTGCGCGCGCACGTCGCGAAGGACTGAGCGTCATGTCCGCAGACGCCCTGTCCCTGCCGTTCGCCGAACCGCACGCCGCCCCCGACGAAATCACCGCGGTCAGCTGGAACCTGCACAAGGGCCGCTCGCCGCTCGGCTTCACCGCATGGAACGCGATGCGCAACTGGATGCAGTCGACGCACGCCGACGTGTATTTCCTGCAGGAAGCGATGGCGCGCCGCATGCCGCGCCCCGTGCTCGCGCCCGGCTTCGGCGCGCCGATGGACGACGCGGTCGACGACGTATGGCACTGCCAGGCCACCGAGATCGCGCATGCGCTCGACTGGCAGATCGCGCTCGGGCCGAACGTGTTCAAGCCGTCGTGGCGGCACGGCAACGCGATCCTGTCGCCGCATCCGCTCGATCTCGGCGGCCGCTGGGACATCTCCGCGCACCGCTTCGAACGGCGCGGGCTGCTCGTCGCGCGCGCGACGCTCGCGGGCGCGCGCCCGGTCACGCTGCTGTGCGCGCACCTCGCGCTCACGCGCGCCGCGCGGCTGCGCCAGATGCACTGGATCGCGCACTGGATCGTGCGCAACGCGGGCGACGGCCCGCTGATGCTCGCCGGCGACTTCAACGACTGGCGCAACGATTCGGTCGCGCTGTTCGGCGAGATCGGCATGTCCGAGGTCGCGACGCTGCTCGGCGAATCGGGGCGCACGTTCCCCGCGTTCTCGCCGGCGCTCGCGCTCGACAAGATGTTCGTGCGCGGCCTGACGCCGCTCGAATGGCGCGCGCCGTCCGGCGAGGCCGCGTGGCTGTCGGACCACCTGCCGTACATCGCGCGCCTGCGCCTCGATCCGCAATAACGACGCAATCACGATCCGCGGCAAGCGCGGCTACCGGCGCGTGCGGCGCCCGCTCGACGCGCCGTGCGGCGTCGCGCCCGTCGGCCTCGGCGCGAAACTCGCGGCCGATCGATGAAAGTTTATCGAAAGCATTCGTTGCGCCAAATCCGCGCGGCCACGCGGGTCAAGCCCGCGATCAGCGCCAACAGGGTAAAATAACCAGTTCGTCAATCGTCTGTCATCGAGAGGGCGCGTGTCCGACGCGCCGGCCGGCCGATCCGCGATCGGGCCGTCGCACTCGGTTTTTTTTGCCCGTTTTTGGGCCCGTTACACGCGTTCGCCACGCGCGTCCGTTTTCAAAGCCATGAGCAAATACGACACCGCCACCGTCCAATCCGTCCACCACTGGACCGACACGCTTTTCAGCTTCACCTGCACCCGTGAGGCGAGCCTGCGCTTCAACAACGGCGAATTCACGATGGTCGGCCTCGAGGTCGACGGCAAGCCGCTCGCGCGCGCCTACTCGATCGTCAGCCCGAACTACGAAGAGCACCTCGAATTCTTCAGCATCAAGGTGCAGAACGGCCCGCTGACGTCGCGCCTGCAGCACCTGAAGGTGGGCGATACCGTGCTGATCGGCAAGAAGCCGACGGGCACGCTGGTCGCCGACAACCTGCTGCCGGGCAAGACGCTGTGGATGCTGTCGACGGGCACGGGCCTCGCGCCGTTCATGTCGATCATCCGCGATCCGGACATCTACGACCGCTTCGACAAGGTGATCCTCACGCACACGTGCCGCCTGAAGGGCGAGCTCGCGTACATGGACTACATCAAGCACGACCTGCCGGGCCACGAGTACCTGGGCGACATCATCAAGGAAAAGCTCGTCTACTACCCGACGGTCACGCGCGAAGCGTTCGACAACGAAGGCCGGATCACCGACCTGATCGCGACGGGCAAGCTGTTCACCGATCTCGACGTCCCGCCGTTCTCGCCGGAAAACGACCGCGTGATGCTGTGCGGCAGCACCGCGATGCTGAAGGACACGACCGACCTGCTGAAGCAGGCCGGCCTCGTCGAAGGCAAGAACAGCGCGCCGGGCCACTACGTGATCGAGCGCGCATTCGTCGACTGATCCGCCCCCGAAATTTGCGCGCTATCAAGAACCGGAGTGAAAGCTCCGGTTTTTTTTCGTCCGCACTTGGCGAATTCGTAACAAACTGGGACCATCTCATCTCAAATAGTTACATTTCGATACGTCATCGTCCGGTGCTTGGGTGTCAGTGTTTTTCCTACAACAGCTTCATCCGGATTGTTCACATTTACCCTTAAATGTCCGCCCGACATGACCTTTTCGGAATTTTTGAGATATTATTCGGCGCGCGTGGATGCCATTCGGATACGTGTTGAAGGGTCGGATGCAAGTGTTACAAAACGTAACTTTTGTTACCTCGGCATGGGACGATTCCCTGGCGGCGACCGTCATCGAAACGGCAGCCCTTCCACGCAGCCAGCCGGTGCCTGAACCGCTTTCTGACAGCAGGGAGAGTCATGGATACGTTGCTTAACGCGCCCTCGGGCGCCCACGCCCCGTTCCCGTCGCGGCAGCTCGTGCATGGCTGCGCCGCTACTCCGCCCATTGCCGAAGCCGCGTCGACACGCGACGCCTGCGCTGCGCGCATCGCCGCGCTGTCCGCCCAACTGCTTGCCGCCGACGAAGCCGCGCGCCGCCACCTGGCCGGCGAGCTGCACGACGGGCTCGGCGCCGAACTCACCGCCGCGCGTTTCGCGCTCGCAAACGTTCAAACGTGGCTGCCGGCCGATGCGCCGGACGGCTGCCTGCGCGCGCTGGAGCTGGCCCAGCAGGCGCTCGACGCCGCGACCGACGCGAATCGCCGGCTGATCGACGAGCGCGATACGCCGGCGCTCGACGCGGGCATGGTCGGCGCGCTGTCGTCGTGGGTCGACAGCCATGCGACGCGCACGGGCCTGCGCACCAGCTTCGTGTGCGCGGCCGACGCGCGCCTGACGCAGATCGCCGGCGCCAGCGCGCTCGCGGTGTTCCGCGTCGCGCAGGAAGCGCTGTCGAACGTCGCGAAACATGCCCGCGCGTCGTCGATCGACGTGCGGATCGTCACCGACGGCACGCATCTGTCACTGATTGTCGCCGACGATGGGAGAGGTTTTGCCCGTAGCCGCCGCACCGGCTACGGCCTCGCCGGCATGCGCGCACGCTGCGAAGCATTCGGCGGCAGCTTCGAGACGGCCACGCCGGAAACCGGCCACGGCACGCGCGTCACCGCGCGCTTCGCGTGGCATTCGCTGCTCGCGATGCCCGCCGCGGCACGCCGCGCGTCGCTTTCGTGAGGTCGGCATGAGCCTGAACATCCTGCTCGTGGACGATCACGCGATCGTCCGGCAAGGGATCCGCCAATTGCTGATCGACCGCGGCATCGCGCGCGACGTCACCGAGGCCGAGACCGGCGGCGACGCGATGGCTGCCGTCGACCGGCAGGAATTCGACGTGATCCTGCTCGACATCTCGCTGCCGGACACGAACGGCATCGAGGTGCTCAAGCGCCTCAAGCGCAAGCTGTCGCGCACGCCCGTGCTGATGTTCTCGATGTACCGCGAGGACCAGTACGCGGTGCGCGCGCTGAAGGCCGGCGCCGCCGGCTACCTGTCGAAGACGGTCAACGCCGCGCAGATGATCGGCGCGATCCAGCAGGTCGCGGCCGGCCGCAAATACGTGAGCCCCGCGATGGCCGAGGCGCTCGCCGAATACGTGTCGTTCGAGAACGAGCCGCTGCCGCACGAGAAGCTGTCCGACCGCGAATACCAGACGCTCTGCATGCTCGCGTCGGGCAAGCGGCTCACCGACATCGCAAACACGCTGTCGCTGTCCGTGAAGACGGTGAGCGTGTACCGGTCGCGGCTGCTCGAGAAGATGCGGCTGTCGAACAACGCCGAGCTCACGTTCTACGTGATGAGCAACCGGCTCGTCGACATGTCGCCCACGGCCGGCGCCTGATCCGCCTGACTCGCCCCGATCCGCCCGATACATCAGATTTGTACGATTCAACGGCGCGGCGCACGCCGCGGCGCGCTCGACCGCCGCCCATTTTCGCGCGCAAGCGCTTGTTTTATCGGACGATTCCGCAAAGCGCCGCTGCGCCGCAGCAGGTCTTGTTCGCCAAATCGGCTAAAATTGCGGGTTTTCACTCAGTCAGCGCCGCCGCGCTCGCGCGCACTGGCAATTCATCCGCAATGTCCCTCTTCCGCAAGAAAAACGTCGATCGCATGATCGCCGGCGCGCACGCCGCCGGGCTCAAGAAAGCGCTCGGCGCGATCGACCTCACCTTCCTCGGCATCGGCGCGATCATCGGCACCGGCATCTTCGTGCTGACCGGCACCGGCGCCGTGCAGGCCGGCCCCGCACTGATGCTGTCGTTCGTGATCGCCGCGATCGCATGCGGCCTCGCGGCGCTGTCGTACGCGGAATTCGCGTCGACGATCCCCGTCGCCGGCTCGATCTACACGTATTCGTACGCGACGCTCGGCGAGCTCGCCGCATGGATCATCGGCTGGGACCTGATGCTCGAGTACGGCCTCGCGGCATCGGCCGTGTCGGTCGGCTGGTCGGGCTACCTGCAGTCGCTGCTGCAGGGCTTCGGGCTGTCGCTGCCGGCCGTGCTGACGGCGGCACCCGGCGCGGTGCCGGGCGTCGTCACGTGGTTCAACCTGCCCGCGTTCCTCGTGATGCTCGTGATCACGACGCTGCTGTCGATCGGCATCCGCGAGTCGACCCGCATCAACAACATCATGGTGTTCATCAAGGTGTCGGTCGTGCTGCTCGTGATCGCGGTCGGCGTGTTCCACGTGACACCCGCGAACTGGAAGCCGTTCATGCCGCACGGCTGGAACGGCGTGTTCGGTGCGGCGGCCGTGATGTTCTTCGCGTTCATCGGCTTCGACGCGGTGTCGTCGGCGGCCGAGGAAGTGAAGAATCCGAAACGCGACCTGCCGATCGGCATCATCGCGTCGCTCGCGGTGTGCGCGGTGCTGTACGTGACGGTCGCCGCGGTCGCGACCGGCATCGTGCCGTCGGCCCAATACGCGAACATCTCGCATCCGATCTCGTACGCGCTGCAGGCCGCCGGCGAGAACTGGGTCGCGGGCTTCATCGATCTCGGCGCCGTGCTCGGCATGCTGACCGTGATCCTCGTGATGAGCTACGGCCAGACCCGCGTGATCTTCGCGATGTCGCGCGACGGGCTGCTGCCGGCCACGCTGTCGCGCGTGCATCCGCGCTACGCGACGCCGTTCCTGACGACCTGGCTCGTCGGCCTGTTCTTCGGGCTGATCGCCGCGCTCGTGCCGCTCAACGTGCTCGCCGAGCTGATCAACATCGGCACGCTCGCGGCGTTCTCGATGGTGTCGATCGCGGTGCTCGTGCTGCGCCGCACGCACCCCGACCTGCCGCGCGCATTCCGCTGCCCGGGCGTGCCCGTGGTGCCGATCCTCGCGGTCGCGTCGTGCCTGTTCCTGATGCTGAACCTGCAGCCCGTCACGTGGGCCGCGTTCGGCATCTGGCTCGTGATCGGCCTCGTGATCTACTTCCTGTACTCGCGCCACCACTCGAAGCTCGCGCACGGTCACCACGACACGCACTGACCTCCGCCGCCGCCGCGCACGCCGCGCGCAGCGCCGCGACACCGCACCGGGCCGTAACCGGCCCCGTGCGGCAACCGCCTCCCCACCCGAATCGGCCACCAGCGCACCTGCCCCGCAGCAGGACACGCGCCGCCGCACCGTTCCCGCGCTCGATCGCTGTCCGATCGTCGCGATCTCTTGCCCGATCCTCCGGATTTGCGCGCACGAATTGCACGCTGCCTGCACGCGTGCGCCGGGCGGTTCATAATCCCGCCATCGAACGACGGCCCGGACCGGCGGGCCGCCCAGCAACAGGAAACAGATGATGGAAAGCGTCGATCTCGATGTGCTGAAATCCAGCGCGCGCTGGCTCGAAGAAGGGCGCCGCGTACTGCTCGTGACGGTCGTGAAGACGTGGGGCTCGTCGCCGCGCCCCGAAGGCGCGATGCTCGCGGTGCGCGAGGACGGGCTCGTGGTCGGCTCCGTGTCCGGCGGCTGCATCGAGGACGACCTGATCGCCCGTGTGCACGCAAGCGGGATCGCGGCCGACGCGCGCCCGGAAGCGCTCAAGTACGGCGTGACGGCCGAGGAAGCGCACCGCTTCGGGCTGCCGTGCGGCGGCACGATCCAGCTCGTGCTGGAGCCGCTCACGCGCGACAGCGGGATTTCCGCGCTGTGCGCGGAAGTCGAGGCCGGCCGCCTCGTCACGCGCACGATGACGCTCGCGACCGGCCGCGCGTCGCTGTCGCCCGCGCAGGCGACCGACGGGCTCGCGTTCGACGGCGAGCGGCTCGTGACGATCCACGGGCCGCGCTACCGGATGCTCGTGATCGGCGCCGGCCAGTTGTCGCGCTATCTATGCCAGATCGCGGTCGGGCTCGACTACCAGGTGACGGTGTGCGATCCGCGCGAGGAATACACGGACGCGTGGGACGTGCCGGGCACGCGTGTCGTGCGCACGATGCCCGACGATACGGTGCTCGACATGAAGCTCGATGCGCGTTCGGCCGTGATCGCGCTCACGCACGATCCGAAGCTCGACGATCTCGCGCTGATGGAGGCGCTGAAGACCCCCGCGTTCTACGTCGGCGCGCTCGGCTCGCGGCGCAACAACGCGGCGCGGCGCGAGCGGCTGCGCGAGTTCGACCTGAACGAAGCGGAACTGGGCCGGCTGCACGGGCCGGCCGGCATCTACATCGGCAGCCGGACGCCGCCGGAGATCGCGATCTCGATCCTCGCCGAGATCACCGCCGCGAAGAACAACGTGTCGCTGCCGACGATCCTGCAGGTCGAGGGCGCAAAGGCCGCGCGAGAAATCGCGGCGAACAGCGGCGCGGCCTGCGGCTTCTGAGCCAGGCCGGCCAATCGCTTCGGCCGTGCCGGATGCGCGGACGAAGCGGACGAAGCGGACGAAGCGGCTCGCGGCGGCAGGCCGGCGCGAGCGCCGATCAGGTCAGGCCGGCGGCGAGCGCCGCGGCGACCGAACCGACCACCAGCACGACGCCGACCGTGCGGCGCTTGTTCAGCTCGGTCCACAGCAGCACACCCGTCAACGACAGCAGGATCAGCGAGCCCGCGATCGTGTCCATCAGCAGCACCCAGCCGAGGTTCATCCCGACGCCGCGATGCAGGTTGTTCAGCGTCGTCAGGAACGTGTTGTCCGTGCGCTTCACCGACACATAGCCGTTGCCGACCCAGTATTCGGCCTGCAGGTTCCGGTGCGGGCCGAACAGGCCGAACTGCCAGTGCTCGGGCTGCATCACACGCTGATCGCCCCATGCGACGGCCTGCGCGGGCTCCTTGCGGATGCGGCCGGGCCGGCCGTCGAAGTGCAGTTCCTGCTGCAGCCATGTCGTCATCGCGGCGGGCGTCTTCGGCACCGGATCGGGCAGCGCGATCTGCATCTGCTCGACCTGCGGCTCGCCGGTCGAAATCTTCAGCGGCGGCGCGCGGTGGTTCAGCACCACGCCCGTCACGCCGAACAGCAGCCCGAGCACCGCACCCCACAGCCCGACCCAGCCGTGCACCTTGCGCAGCCACTTGATGAAGGTCGCGCGGCGCGAGCGCTGGCGGCGCGCGGCCAGTTCGTCGTCGGTCAGCGGGCGGGCCGCCGGGTGCAGCACGGTGACGCCCGCGCGCGGCATCCCCGCCTTGGGAGAGTCGATCGTTTCGGGCGCGTTCACGCGAAAGTATCCATTCGTTCAAAACAACGGGCGGTGCGCAGAGAATGCGCGCCGCCCGGTCAACATGAAAATGAGAATGGATATCATTACATAAATCGAATTCCGGCTCAATCCGTCCGGCTCGTCCGGATACGCAGCAGCGGGCTCGATGCGCGAGGGAATGCGGACGAAGCGCGCACGTTGGATCACAATGGCGATCGATAAACGACAAATGCCGGCCGAATGAGCTTGCCAGGCCGAGACAGCGTTTCGCCAGAAGCCGCGCGCCGCCGCGCCGTTCAGCGCAGCGGTGGCAACGGAAAGCGCGGCGCGGCGTCGTCCGGCGCGGGCTCGGTGCTGTCGAGCGCGTACAGCCACGCGAGCAGATCCGCGACGGCCTGGTAGAGCTGCGGTGGAATCCGGTCGTCGAGGTCGACCTGCATCAGCAGCGACACCATCTCCGGCGCGGTATGCACGTACAGCCCCGCATCGTGCGCGCGCGCGACGATCATCTCGGCGAGCACGCCGTAGCCCTTCGCGACCACGCGCGGCGCCGCATCGCCGCCTTTCGCGTCGTAGACGAGCGCGGCCGCGCGCTTGCGGGACGTCATGCTCACTGCGGCACCTCGTCGTCGGCGCCGGGCACGCGCGTGCCCGGCCCGCCGGCCGCACCGTGCGCATACGCAGCGGCGGCAGCCTGCGCGGCAAACAGGTCGAAACCGTCCGGCCCGTCGTCGACCGCGCGGATCGACAGCC
>NZ_WHNU01000054.1:0-66545 GCF_009362305.1 Burkholderia sp. BE17 | reverse complement strand
GCCCCCCACCGAACTGGTCCTGAAGACGACCGCGCCGCGCGTGCCGGCGCAGTTGCTCGCCCGCGCGCGGCTGAGCCTCGCCGCGCCGGCTTTCGACGGCCGTCCGGTCACGCTCGTGCAGGCGCCGGCCGGCTACGGCAAGACGTCGCTGCTCGCGCAATGGCGCCGCGAATACCTCGCGCTCGGCCGCGCGGTCGTATGGCTGTCGGCCGACGAGCGCGACGACGCGCCGCGGCTGCTGCAGGGGCTCGTGCAGGCGGTGCGCACCGGCTGCGCGCGGCCCGGCTTCGGACGCCTGATCCCGGGCGGCGCGGCGCGCGCGCTGGACGGCCTGACCGCGTGGCTCGCCGAGGTCGCGCAACTGTCGATCGACGCGCTGCTGATCGTCGACGACGCGGAGCGGCTGCCGGCCGCCGGCCTCGACGCGCTGACCTACGTGCTGCACAACGCGCCGCAGAACCTGCATGTCGTCGTCGCGGCGCGGCGCGGGCTCGATCACGCGGCCGGCGACCTGCTCGCCGGCGGGCAATGCACGCTCGCGGGCGCCGACTGGCTGCGCTTCACGCTCGACGAGACGATCGCGCTGGTCGGCGCGCGCTTTGCGCAGCGTGTCGATGCCGACGCGTGCGCGCGGCTGTTCGAACGCGTCGACGGCTGGCCGCTCGGGCTGCAGCTCGCGATGGCCGCGATGGCGCGCTCGGCCGATCCGCGCCAGGCGGTCGACGCGCTCGCCGCGCGCGTGGACGGCACGCGCGACCGGCTCGTCGAGTTGCTGCTCGCGAACCTGTCGGCCGACGACACCGCGTTCCTGACGCGCACGAGCGTCGCCGATCGGCTGCATCCGTCGCTGTGCGCCGCGCTGCTCGACGACGCGGGCGCGCCCGACCGGCTCGCGCGGCTCGCGCGCGACACGCCGCTCTTCATCGCATCGGACGATTCGGACTGGTGCCGGCTGCATCCGCTCGTGCGCGACACGCTGCGCGACCGCCTGGCCGCGGGCCCGGACGCCGAGCACAGCGTGCTGCATGCGCGCGCGGCCGCGTGGCTCGACGCGCACGGGATGACCGAGGAAGCCGCGCGCCACGCGTATGCGGCCGGCCAGGTCGAGACCGCATACGCACTTGCCCAGCGCTGCCTCGAGGATGCGATCAAGCAGGGCCGCATCAACGACGTGCTCGACTGGCTCGCGCTGCTGCCCGACGCGGAGCTCGACAAGCGCCCGACGCTGCGGATCGCGGTCGCCTGGGCGCTGGCGCTCGGCGAGCGCCATGTCGAGGCGCAGCGGCAGATCGCGGGCATCCTCGCGGACCCCGGCACGCCCGCGGCGATGCGCTACGAATGCGCGCTGATCCTCAGCGCGGCCGCGTATTACGCCGATGAAATCGATCGCTTCGTCGAACTGTTCGAACCGTGGGCCGACTTCACGCCGCCGGCGGCGACGTGGCTCGCGCAGATGCACGCGAACCGGCTGTCGGCGCGCGCGATCATCGTCGGCGAACCGGCGCAGGCGCGCCGCTTCCAGCAGGCCGCGCCGCGCGGCGCGACGGCGGCCGGGTTCGGCTACGTCGCGCGCTGGGGCGAGCTGATCACGGGCCTGAGCTACCTGCGCGAAGGCCAGATCCGGCTCGCGGACGACGCGCTGTCGCCGGCGCTGGCGCGCGCGGAAGCCGATCTCGGCCGCCGCCACCCGCTGACCTGCATGCTCGCGGCGATGTGCGCGGCGATCGCCTACGAGGCCGACCGCGTCGACCAGGCCGCCGCGCTGCTCGCGAACCGGCTCGACGTGCTCGAACACGCGGGCACGCCCGACACCGTGCTGCTCGGCTATCGCACCGCCGCGCGCATCGCGCTGCTGCGCGGCGTCGAGCATCGCGCGATCGACCTGCTCGAGGCGCTCGACGCGATGGGCGTCGCGCGCCGGCTGCCGCGCCTGTCGGTCGCGAGTCTCGCCGAGCAGGTGCGGATTCACGCGGCGCGCTATCGCGAGGCGACCTGCCATGCGCTCGTCGAGCGGATCGACGCGATCGCCGCGGCCGAGTTTCCGTCGCACGGGCCGCTGTGGCGGCGCCCCGTCGTGCTGCTGCAGGCGACCGCGCATGCGGGTGCGGCGCTCGCCGCGCGCCGCTGGGACGACGCGTGCGCGGCGCTCGACGAGGCCGCCGTGCTGGCCCGCGAAATGAGCATGGGGCGCGAGCGCATCGAGATCATGGCGCTCAGCGCGTTCGCGCTCGAGCAGTCGGGTGGCGGCGGCCGCGCGCTGCTCGACGAGGCGATGAACCTCGCGGACATGTTCGGGCTCACGCGCACGCTCGCCGACGCGCATCCGGCCGTTGCCGACTGGGCGCGCCGCGTCGGCGACGAGGCGGCCGCCGGCGACGGCCCCGCGCGGCACGCGCTGCCGCAGCCGCGCATCGTGCCGCCCGCGCCGCGCGGCGCGGCCAGCCCGCGCGCGGTGCCGAGCGTCGTGCTGACGCCGAAGGAGCGCGCGATTCTCGAACTGCTCGCGCGCAACCTGTCGAACAAGGAGATCGCGGTCGCGCTCGCCGTCGGCGAGGAAACCGTGAAGTGGCACCTGAAGAACCTGTTCGGCAAGCTCGACGCCAGCTCGCGCAAGCATGCGGTGCGTCGCGCGCTGGTGCTCGGGCTGCTCGAAAACGCGCCGTGACGCCGGCCTGAGCCGGCCTGTTCCGCCCGCATTGCGGTGTCGTTCGTCGCTGCAATAGCTGCGGCCATTGCGCCTCTTCTCTCCGTGCGCGCGCCCAAAGGAAGTCCCGTTGGGGGACGGGCTGAAACGCACGTTCGCAAGCCCGTTATCAGCTTGCACAGACCCTGCCCCCTTCCGATTCTCCGCAACCCTGCCCCCCGTGCATGGGGGGGAGCGGCCGCCCGCCGTTGCGTAGTCTTTCCGCACGGCTCGCGCCGGCGTCGCATGTCTCGCCTTCCCGCCTGCCCCGATGCTTCCCCGCTTCACCCGGCCGGGCTCGATCCCGTCCGGTCCAATACGACCCTGGAGACTTCATGAAGACGAAACTGGCCGCGCTCGCGGCGCTTGCCGGCTGTTCGGCGCTCGCTCACGCGCAATCCTCCGTCACGCTGTACGGCGTGGTCGACACGGGCCTGCTGTACCAGAGCACGTCCGCCGCGTCGTTCAGCCCGACCGCGCCGAATACCGGCAAGGTGTTCCGCATGAAGGACGGCGGCATCTATTCGAGCTTCTGGGGCATCAAGGGAAGCGAGGACATCGGCGGCGGCTACAAGATCAACTTCAAGCTGCAGGGTTCGTTCGACAGCGGCACCGGCAAGCTGCAACTGAGCGACACGCCGGGCGCCGTCGCGATCTTCAACCAGGTCGCGTCGCTCGGCGTGTCGGGCCCGTTCGGCACGTTTACGGCCGGCCGCCAGATCGTGCCGATGATCTACGCGATGGCCGACACCGACGTGCGCAACGCGCAGTTCTTCGGCAGCGTGCTGACCGCGTGGCTCGGCCTGAACACCGCGGCCGGCTGGCCGGGGACCAGCACCAACGGCGCGATCGGCGCGCTGTACGACAGCAATGCGCTCGTCTACCAGTCGCCGACGTTCGCCGGCGCGTCGATCGCGCTCGAATACGCGCCGGGCGGCGTCGCCGGGCAGTTCCAGGGCGGCACGCGCGAGTCCGTCGTGCTCAAGTACTCGAACTACGGGCTGAACGCGTCGGCGCTCTACTACAACGGCCACGACACGAACCCGGCGCCGGGCGTCGCGCCGACCGGCGTCGACAACAACCGCTTCATGTACTTCGGCGCGAAATACGCGATCCGCGATTTCTCGGTGTCGGCGTCGTACGGCAACGGCAGGAATCCCGCGCATGCCGACCGGGTGAACCTCGACATGCTGTCGGCAGGCGTCGGCTACCGCTTCACGCCCGCGCTGCAGGTCACCTCCGCCGTGTACTACCTGAAGGACCGCAACCGTTCCGAGAATCGCTCGACGGCGGTCGTGCTCGCGGCCGACTACAGCCTGTCGAAGCGGTCGATGGTGTATGCGCAGGTCGGCCGCGTGAACAACCGCGGCACGATGGGCCAGATGCTCGTGTACGGGCAGCCGGTCGCGCCGGGCGTCGGCACGACGGCCGCGATGATCGGGTTGCGGCACAACTTCTGACGATGCGTTTGACCTGACGCGGAACGGGCGTGGCGGCGCCCGGGTGCGAATCCCGGCCGCCGCCTGCATCGATTCCGGGGATCGGCTACAGTGGGCGTTTTTCGGCGCGCCCCGCCGCCCGCCGTGTCGAGACCCATGCGCGACACGCGGCGATATGGCGGACGCGGATCCTCCGCTTCGACGAGCGAACCTCCATGCCCGACCTGTCCGCCTTCCCGATCACGCAAAAGTGGCCGGCCCAGCATCCCGACCGTCTCCAGCTCTACTCGCTGCCGACGCCGAACGGCGTCAAGGTGTCGATCATGCTCGAGGAAACCGGCCTGCCGTACGAGCCGCACCTCGTGCGCTTCGACACGAACGACCAGTTGTCGCCCGCGTTCCTGTCGCTGAACCCGAACAACAAGATCCCGGCGATCATCGATCCGAACGGCCCCGACGGCAAGCCGCTGCCGCTGTTCGAATCGGGCGCGATCCTGATCTATCTCGCGGACAAGACCGGCCAGCTGATCCCGAAGGATCTCGCCGGCCGCTACGAGACGATCCAGTGGGTGATGTTCCAGATGGGCGGCATCGGCCCGATGTTCGGCCAGGTCGGCTTCTTCCACAAGTTCGCCGGCCGCGACTACGAGGACAAGCGCCCGCGCGACCGCTACGTCGACGAGTCGAAGCGACTGCTCGGCGTGCTCGACGCGCATCTCGCGAACCGCAAGTGGATGATGGGCGACACGTACACGATCGCCGACATCGCGATCTTCCCGTGGGTGCGCAACCTCGTCGGCTTCTACGAAGCGGGCGATCTGGTCGGCTTCAGCGAATTCCGGCACGTCGCGCGGGCGCTCGACGCGTTCGTCGCGCGTCCGGCCGTCGCGCGCGGGCTCACTATCCCGGCACGCAACTGACCGGCGGCGCGGGCGCGCCGTGTGCGGCCCGCGATAATCCGAGCAGCCCGCCGCATTGCGCGGCGGGTGTCGCTTCCTTCCGTTCGGCGCGTTCGCGGCCGCCGTTCGCCGGCGCAACTTTCCGCCCGGCCCTTCCGGTCATTCCAGTCATTCCGGTCGTTCCGGCGCTCCGTCGACCAGCCCCGCCAGCAACTTTCCCAGCAATTGCGACAACTGCGCCTGTTCCGCGTCCGACAGTGCGGCCAGCAGCGCGCGCTGGTTGTCGATGTGCGCGACGACAGCGTCGTCGATCAGCGCGCGGCCGGTGTCCGTCAGTGCGACGAGCGTGCCGCGCCCGTCGGCCGGATTCGGCCGGCGCTCGACCCAGCCGGCCTTCTGCAGCCGGTCGATGCGTGCGGTCATCCCGCCCGACGACATCATCAGCGCGTCGTACAGCGCGGTCGGCGTCAGTGCGAACGGCGCGCCGCAGCGCCGCAGCGTCGCGAGCACGTCGAATTCGCCCGGCTGCATCCCGTAGCGCGCAAACAGCGGATTGAGACGGTCGCGCGCGATCACGAGCGCTGCTTCTTGCAGCCGCCCCATCACGACCATCGACGACGCGTCGAGATCCGGGCGCTCGACGCGCCATTGCGCGAGCGCATGCGCGGCTCGATCCATTAACCCTCCTCGGCTCACCAGTTATCTTGACGTCGAGATAAATCGGCGTTTATCTTGATGTCGAGATACTTTGCATGAAAACGCACGGCGTCCGGACGGATGCCGTGCACCGATACCGAGGGCCTGTCGATGAATCGCTTCACTTCCCCCGGATGGCGGCTCGCCGCCATCGTGCTGGTCGGGCTGAACCTGCGGCCCGCGCTCGCCGCGGTCGGCCCGCTGCTCGACATGATCCAGCGCGCGACCGGCATCGGCGACGGCGCGGCCAGCCTGCTGACGACGATCCCGATCCTGCTGATGGGGCTCGGCGCGCTGAGTGCGCGGCGCCTGCAGCGCGTGACGGGCATCGCGGGCGGCGTATGGCTCGGCGTCGCGCTGATCGGGCTCGCCTGCCTGTCGCGCATCGGCGCGCAGCACGCGTGGCTGCTGCTCGCGAGCGCCTGCTGTGCGGGCGTCGGGATCGCGATGGTGCAGGCGCTGCTGCCCGGTTTCGTGAAGGCGCATTTCGCGACGCGCGTCGGCGGCGCGATGGGCGTCTATTCGACGTCGATCATGGGCGGCGCGGTGCTCGCGAGCGTCGTCGCGCCGTTCGCCGCGGCGCGCTGGGGCTGGCTCGCCGCCCTCGCGGGCTGGGCGCTGCCGGCCGCGGTGGCCGCGCTCGCATGGCCGCTGGCCGGTCGCGGCGGCGATGCGCTCGCCGCCGGGCCGGCTGCGGCATCGGCTGCGCAGCCGTCGCGTTCGCCGCGCGCATGGCGGCTCGCGCTGTTCTTCGGGATCGCGACGGGCGCGTACACGCTGGTGCTCGCGTGGCTGCCGCCGTACTACATGCGGCTCGGCTGGTCGCCGACGGCGGCCGGCAGCCTGCTCGGCGGCGTGACGCTCGCGGAAGTCGTCGCGGGGCTGACGATCTCGGCGACGATCGACCGCCTGCCCGATCGCCGGCCCGCGCTGCATGCGGCGATCGCGTCGCTGTTCGTCGGCTTGCTGGCGATGCTGGCCGCGCCCGAAGCGCTCGCCTTGCCGGCCGCGCTGCTGCTCGGCGCGGGGATCGGCGCGCTGTTTCCGCTGTCGCTGATCGTCACGGTCGACCATGCGGCGACGCCGGCCGACGCCGCATCGCTGACGGGGTTCGTGCAGGGTGTCGGTTACCTGATCGCCGGGTTGTTCCCGTTCGCGGCCGGCGTCGTGCGCCAGCATCTCGCGGACCTGACGCCCGCGTGGGTGGCGATGGCGAGCCTGTGCGTCGTGCTGTTCGCGCTGGCGGCGGGTTTTGCGCCGCGGCTCGCGCGGCAGGTTGCGCGGGCCTAGCGCGGAGGGCCGCGCATCAGCTGCCCGCTTCCCGCTCCGACGGCAACCGTCGATAGGCACGCATCACCGCAAGTCGCACGCGTCTTCGTCGCACAGCCGGCACACCCGGATCGCGTGCTGCATGTCGTCAGCCAGTGCGCTGATCAGTTGCTCGCAGATCGGCATGAGTTGCGAACACGGCTCGACCGTCACCGTGCGCGTGATGTCCGCGATCGCCGATCCGCGTGCACCGCGCCGCATTCCGACCGGCGCACGCGTGATCAGCCCGCGCTCGCGTACAGCGTCGAATCCGCAAACCCCTCGGCGTCGAGCACGCGCCCGATCAGGATCAGCGCGGTGCGCTCGATCTGCGTGCCCTGCACCTTGCCGACGATGTCGGCGAGCGTGCCGGTCACGCGTTCCTCGTCGGGCCAGCTGGCGCGATAGATCACCGCGACCGGGCAATCGGCGCCGTAATGCGGCAGCACTTCGTCGACGATGCGCGCGAGATGGCGCACGCCGAGATGAATCGCGAGCGTCGCGCGGTGCGCGGCGAGCGAGCCGAGCGCCTCGCCTTCCGGCATCGTCGTCTTGCCCGCGAAGCGCGTGAGGATCACCGTCTGCGCGACGCCGGGCAGCGTCAGCTCGACGCCGAGCGTCGCCGCGCACGCGGCCGTGGCCGTCACGCCCGGCACGATTTCGTACGGAATCCCGAGCGTCTTCAGCCGGCGGATCTGCTCGCCGATCGCGCCGTATAGCGACGGATCGCCCGAATGCACGCGCGCGACGTCCTGCCCTTTCGCATGCGCGGCGGCGAGCAGCGCGACGATCGCGTCGAGGTCGAGTTCGGCCGTATTGACGACCTGCTCCGCGCGATGACCGTCGAGTACGGCCGCCGGCACCAGCGAGCCCGCATACAGGATCACCGGGCAGGTGCGCACTAGGCGCTGGCCCTTCACCGTGATCAGCTCCGGGTCGCCGGGGCCCGCGCCGATGAAATACACCGTCATCGAAAAATCTCCGTTTATTCGTTGGATGATCGGCCGTGCGGCGTCACGCGCGGGCGGCCGGATCGAGCGCGTCGAGCAGTGCGGCGGCCGAGTTGAACGTGCGATCGGCGTCGGGCAGCGGCGGCCGGCGCAGCATCACGACCGGCAGCCGGCGTTCGCGCGCGACGTCGAGCTTGGCCTCGGTGGCCGCACCGCCGCTGTTCTTGCTGACGACGACGTCGATCCCCATCAGCGCGAACAGCGCGCGCTCGCCGTCGAGCGTGAACGGCCCGCGCGCGGCGACGATCTGCGCGCGCGCGTTGCCGGGATGCGCGTCGAGGCAGCGCACGAGCCAGAACTGGTGCGGCGGGATCGCGTCGAGATGCGCGAGCGGTTCGCGGCCGAGCGTGAACAGCGGCCGCTTGAACGGCGCGAGCGCGGCCTCGATGCCGGCCCAGTCGTCGACCATCCGCCAGTCGTCGCCGGGTTGCGGCGCCCATGGCGCACGGCGCAATGCCCACAGCGGCACGCCCGCGTCGCGCGTCGCGGCGGCGGCATTCGCGCTGATTCGTGCGGCATACGGATGCGTCGCGTCGATCACGAGGCCGATGCCGGCGCTGCGCAGATACGCGGCCAATCCGGCAGCGCCGCCGAAACCGCCGACGCGCACGTCGCAGCGCAGGTCGTCGGGCACCTTGCCGAGGCCGGCCAGGCTATACACGTGATGCGGACCGAGTGCGCGCGCGATTTTCAGCGCATCGCCGGTGCCGCCGAGCAGCAGGATGCGCGCGCTCATCGCGCCTGCCCGACGAAGCGGCCCTGCCGGTCGATGGCGAACATCTCGACGGCGACCGAAGGCGGCACGATGTCGCGCGCGACGCGCAGCGCCTGCGCGCAGACGAGATCGCCGAGCGGCACGCCCGCGGCCAGCGCGAGCTTCAGCGCTTCCTGGCTCGTGTTCGCGGCGCGCATCGCGGCCTGCAGCGCATCGCTCGCGCCGGCCTCGGCCGCCCACTGCGCGAGCAGCGGCAGGTCGATGCTCGAATGGCGGCTGTGCAGGTCGAGGTGGCCGGCCGCGAGCTTGCTGAGCTTGCCGAAGCCGCCGCACATCGACAGCCGCGCGACCGGCGCGCGCCGCAGGTGCTTGAGCACCGCGCCCGCGAAATCGCCCATCTCGACCAGCGCCATGTCGGGCAGGTGATAGTGCGCGCGCATCGCGTCCTCGCTCGTATTGCCCGTGCACGCGGCGATATGCTGGATGCCGTTCGCGCGCGCGACGTCGATGCCCTGGTGAATCGATGCGATATAGGCCGAGCACGAGAACGGCCGCACGATGCCGGTCGTGCCGAGAATCGACAGCCCGCCGACGATGCCCAGGCGCGGGTTCATCGTCTTCAGCGCGAGCGCTTCGCCGCCTTCCACGCCGATCGTCACGTCGAAGCCGCCCGCGTAGCCATATTCGGCTGCCAGCGCGTCGAGGTGCGTCGTCATCATCTGGCGCGGCACCGGGTTGATCGCCGGTTCGCCGACCGCCAGCGTCAGCCCCGCACGTGTGACCGTGCCGACGCCCGGCCCCGCGTGGAAACGCACGCCGGGCGCCGCCGCGAGCGCAACGCGCGCAAAGATCAGCGCGCCGTGCGTGACGTCCGGATCGTCGCCGGCATCCTTGATCGTGCCGGCTTCGGCGCCGTCGGCCGTGATCCGGCAGAACTCGAGCCGCATCATCACGCGCTGCCCCTTCGGCAGCACGATCGCGACCGCATCGTCCGCCTGGCCCGCGAGCAGCAGGCGCGCGGCGGCGAGCGATGTCGCGGTCGCGCAGCTGCCGGTCGTATAACCGAAGCGCAGCGGTGCGTGCTGTTCGGGGGTTTCGTCGCGCATCACGCGTCCATCGGGTTCGTCGGGTTCGACGGTCCGGCCGTGGTGGCCGCGTCGGGCTTGCGCACGTCGTACAGCGTGACCGGCAACGGCTGCCGCCACGTGTCGAAGCGGCCGAGCGGCTCCGCATGCGCGAGCGACACGCGCGTGAGCGTGCCGCCGTGCGCATCGCGCCATGCGGCGAGCGCCATCTCGCCCTGCAGCGTGACCGCGTTCGCGACCAGCCGGCCGCCGGGCTTCAGCGACGACCAGCACGCGTCGAGCACGCCGGGCGCCGTCGCACCGCCGCCGATGAAGATCGCGTCCGGCGCGGCGAGCCCCGCGAGCGCATCCGGCGCGCGGCCCGCGACGAGCTGCAGGCCAGGCACGCCGAGCGCGTCGCGGTTGTGTTCGATGAAGCGCTGCCGCTCCGCATGCGCTTCGATCGCGATCGCCTGGCATGACGGATGCGCGCGCATCCATTCGATGCCGATCGAGCCGCTGCCGGCGCCGACGTCCCACAGCAGCTCGCCGGGCGCGGGCGCGAGGCGCCCGAGCGTCATCGCGCGCAGGTCGCGCTTGGTGAGCTGGCCGTCGTGGCGGTACGCATCGTCGGGCAGGCCGGGCGTGAGCGCGCGGCGCGGCGCGTCGGGGCCGGCCTGGCAGTCGAGCGCGACGAGATTGAGCGCGGCCGTTTCGTCGACGTTCCAGTCCTGCGCGAGGCCGTCGACGCGCCGCTCGAGCGGGCCGCCCAGATGTTCGAATACGCTGATACGCGTCGGTCCGAAGCCGCGCGCGGCGAGTTCGGCCGCGACGGCGGCCGGCGTGCGGCCGTCGGCGCTCAGCACGAACAGGCGCCGGCCCGGCAGCAGGTGACGCGCGAGCGTCGCGAGCGGACGGCCGACGAGCGATACCGCGCCGACGTCCTGCAGCGCCCAGCCGAGGCGCGCGGCCGCGAGCGACAGCGACGACGGCGCGGGCAACACGCGCCATTCGTCGGGGGAAAGCCGGCGCGCGAGCGTGGCGCCGACGCCGAACAGCATCGGGTCGCCGCTCGCGAGCACGCAGACGGGCGACGGGCGGCGCGCGAGCACGCCCGCGACGTCGAACGGCGACGGCCACGTTTCGCGCGCGGCCGGCAGCCGTGCCGGCAGCATGTCGAGATGCCGCTGCGCGCCCACGACGAGCGTCGCGTCGAGCAGCGCGCGCCGCGCGCTGCGTCCGAGCCCCGCGTAACCGTCGTCGCCGATGCCCACTACCGTCAGCCACGCCGTCATGCACCCTTCCCCATCGTTCGATTCCATCGTGTCGCCGCGCGGCCGAAAAAGGGCCGGCGCAGCCGTCCGCATTGCGAAAGACGGCATGGTACCGTGTTCCATCCCGCGTTTCACCTGCCGGCCCGCCGGCGCCGGGCCAACCCCCGCTTCGTCCGCCGAGAACGGCTTTCCGGTCGCGAACCGCGGTCGAAATCGGGTATCCTACGGCCGTTCGTTCGCCGGTGCCCTTCGGGGCCGAAGAGGGAACACAGGGCGCGCCGCGCGCCGCTGTGGCTGCCCCCGCAACTGTAGACAGCGAGCCGATCTCCCCCTCATGCCACTGGTTTCACCGGGAAGGCCGGGAGCCGGCGCCGACCTGTCAGCCAGGAGACCTGCCGGCCAGAAAGTGCGTGCGTGCCAGTCGGCGTCGGGCGGGGTGTACCGATGCGTTGGCCCGCGGCGCGACACTGCCCCGATATCCCGTTGAGTTCCGCCCCCGATTCGATTCCTGCGTCGCCCGTCGTGCGCCCGTCGGCCTGCCCGGGGCTCGTGCGCGTCGTCGCGGCCGCCGACGGCGGGCTGTGCCGGATCAAGCTGCCGGGCGGCCGGCTCGACGCGCGCCAGGCGCGCGCGATCGCCGCCGCCGCGCGCGCATTCGGCTCCGGCGCGATCGACGCGACCAATCGTGCGAATCTCCAGCTACGCGGCATTCGCGACGGCGCGTCCGACGCGCTGACGCGCGCATTGCTCGACGCGGGGCTCGGCCCGCGCGCCGATGCCGCCGCAAAATCGACCGCAGACGCAACCGCCGATGCGGTCGCGCTCGCCGCGAGCGACGACGTCCGCAACGTGATGCTCAGCCCGCTCGCCGGGCATGACCCCGCCGCGCTCGTCGACAGCCGCGCGCTCGTCGTTCCGCTGCTCGACATGCTGGCGAGCGAGCCGCGCCGCGGCGAGCTGTCGCCGAAATTCTCGATCCAGCTCGACGGCGGCGAATCGGTCGCGGCGCTCGATCATCCGCACGACATCTGGCTCGCCGCATGGCGTCGCGGCGACGGCGCGGTGCGCATCGCGGCCGGGCTGGCCGGCTGCCCGCCGACTGCATTCGACGACACGCCTGCTTCGGTCGATGTGTCGCCCGACCAGAGCGTCGCGCTCGTCCGCGCCCTGCTGCTCGCGTTCCTCGATCTCGCACCGGCCGACGTCACGCGGATGCGTGCGCTGCTCGCGACGTGCGGCGAACGCGCGTTGCTCGAACGCGCGCGGCACTACCTGCCCTTCCCGCTCGAGGCCGATCCCGCGCTCGCCGGCTGGCGGCGCATGCGTTCCGATTCCGCACTGCGTTTCGGCGCGCGTCCGTCGCTCGACGCGGCGCGCTGCAGCGTCGGCGCGCAATTCGTGCTCGGGCGGCTCGACGCGACGCAGTTGGAACGGCTCGCCGCCCTGGCCGAAGCGGACGGCGACGGCACACTGTCGATGACGCCGTGGCAAGGCGTGTTCATCCACGGCGTGTCGCACGCACGCGCACCGGCCACGCTCGATGCGCTCGCGTCGCTCGGCCTCGTCTGCGCATCGTCGGACCCGCTCGCGACGCTCGTCGCGTGCACCGGCAGCGCGGGCTGCGCGAAAGCGCGCGCCGACACGAAACGCGACGCGCTCGCGCTCGCCGCGCGCATCGGCCAACCGCTCGACGTGCACCTGACCGGCTGCGAGCGCCACTGCGCGCTGCCGCATCCCGCTGCGCACACGCTGGTCGCGGTGGCGCCCGCGCACTACGACCTTTACCGGCGCGACGCCGCCACGGGCCTCGGCGCCCCGCTCGCGCGCCATCTGACGATTGACCAGGCCGCGGCCCGACTGACGGGCGCACGGCATAGCCAGGACACCACCACCGATGCTTGACTACATTCGCGACGGGCAGGAAATCTACCGCCAGTCGTTCGCGACGATCCGCGCCGAGGCCGACCTGTCGCAGGTTCCGCCCGATCTCGAGAAACTCGCGGTGCGCGTGATCCACGCGTGCGGGATGGTCGATGTCGTCTACGACCTGCGCTTCTCGGCCGGCGCCGGCACCGCGGGCCGCACGGCGCTCGCGGCCGGCGCGCCGATCCTGTGCGACGCGAAGATGGTCGCCGAAGGCATCACGCGCGCGCGGCTGCCGGCCGGCAATCCCGTGATCTGCACGCTCGGCGAACCGGAGGTGCCCGATCTCGCGCGCCATCTCGGCAACACGCGCTCGGCCGCCGCGCTCGAACTGTGGCGCCCGCATCTGGCGGGCAGCGTCGTCGTGATCGGCAACGCGCCGACCGCGCTGTTTCACCTGCTCGACATGATCGACGCCGGCGCGCCGCGCCCCGCGCTGATCCTCGGGTTCCCGGTCGGCTTCATCGGCGCGGCCGAATCGAAGGCGATGCTCGACGCCGACAGCCGCGGCGTGCCGTACGTCGCGCTGCTCGGCCGGCGCGGCGGCAGCGCGATGGCCGCCGCCGCGGTCAACGCGCTCGCGACGGAGGTCGAATGACGACCGCGCGCGGACGCCTGTTCGGAGTCGGTGTCGGCCCCGGCGACCCCGAACTGATGACGATCAAGGCGCTGCGCGTGCTGCAGGCGGCGCCCGTGGTCGCGTATTTCGTCGCGAAGGGCAAGAAAGGCAATGCGTACGGCATCGTCGAAGCGCACCTGTTCGACACGCAGACGCAACTGCCGCTCGTCTATCCGGTGACGACCGAAGCGCTGCCGCCGCCGCTCTGCTACGAGACGGTGATCGCCGACTTCTACGATACGGCCGCCGAAATCGTCGCGGCGCACCTCGACGCGGGCCGCGACGTCGCGGTGATCTGCGAAGGCGATCCGTTCTTCTACGGCTCGTACATGTACCTGCACGACCGCCTCGCGCCGCGTTACGACACCGAGGTCATCCCGGGCGTGTGCGCGATGCTCGGCGGCACGGCCGTGCTCGGCCAGCCGCTCGTCTATCGCAATCAGAGCCTGTCGGTGCTGTCGGGCGTGCTGCCCGAACACGAGCTGCGCGCGCGGCTCGCGCAGGCCGACGCGGCCGTCGTGATGAAGCTCGGCCGCAATTTCGACAAGGTGCGGCGTGTGCTCGACGAACTGGGGCTCGCGAAGCGCGCGCTGTATGTCGAGCGCGCGACGATGGCGAGCCAGCGCATCGTGCCGCTCGACGAAGTCGACCCGATGGCGTCGCCGTATTTCTCGCTGCTCGTCGTGCCGGGGGAAAAATGGCAAGGATGACGACTCCGCCCGCGATCGTGATTCTCGGCGCCGGCGCGCTAGACACCGCGCGGCGCATCCAGGCGCGCTACCCGGGAGCCCGCGTGCACGGGCTCGCGGCGCGCGTCGATGCCGACGAGCCGTTCGACGAACTCGGCGAGCACCTGCGCGAGCTCTATGCGCGCGGCCTGCCGATCGTCGCGCTGTGCGCGGCCGGCATCGTGATTCGCTGCCTCGCTCCCGCGCTGGCCGACAAGGGCGTCGAGCCGCCGGTGCTCGCGGTCGCGGAGGACGGCTCGGCCGTCGTGCCGCTGCTCGGCGGGCTGACGGGCGTCAACGTGATCGCACGCGAACTGGCCGAATGGCTCGGCGTCGCGCCGGCGATCACGACGAGCGGCGAACTGCGCTTCGGCGCATGCGTGCTCAATCCGCCCGAAGGTTATGCGCTCGCCGATGTCGCGCAGGGCAAGCGCTTCGTGTCCGACCTGCTCGCGGGCGCGTCGACGCGCATCGACGGCGCAGCGCCGTGGCTCGACGATGTCGCGCTGCCGCGCGACGACGCGGCCGCGCATGCGATTCGCGTGACGCCCGATGCATGGCGCGGCACGCAAGACGAACTCGTGATCCATCCGCGCAGCGTGGTGGTCGGCGTCGATGCGCAAACCATGCACGCGGATGAAGCGCTCCCCGCGCGCATCGAGGCCGCGCTCGACGCACAAGGTCTCGCGCGATTGGCGCTCGCGGCCATCGTCGCACCCGCGTCGGCGATCGGCGACGCCGCACTGGAGGATGCCGCAGAAACGCTCGGCGTGCCGCTGCGCTTCGTCGATGTCGACAGCGAAGCGCAAACCGACGCGGCCGCGCTGCTCGGCCGCGCATTGCGTGTCGCGCATACGCTGCGCGCAGCGTCGAACGGGCTCGCGTGCGCGGTCGCGTCGCATCCGGTCGATCCCGCCACGCTCGGCCGTACGCGCGGCCGCCTGACGGTGCTCGGCCTCGGCCCGGGCGGCGCCGCGTGGCTCACGCCGGCCGCGCGCGCCGCGCTCGCGCAAGCGACCGACATCCTCGGCTACACGACCTACGTGAACATGGCCGGCCCGTTCCGCGCGGACCAGCGCGTGCACGGCACCGACAATCGCGAGGAAATGCAGCGCGCGCGCCACGCATTCGAACTCGCGGCCGAAGGCCGGCGCGTCGCGGTCGTGTCGTCGGGCGACCCCGGCGTGTTCGCGATGGCCGCGGCCGTGCTCGAAGCGCTCGACGAATCTCGCGACCCGCAATGGGCCGCGGTCGATCTGCGCGTGGAACCCGGCATATCGGCATCGCTCGCGACCGCCGCGCAGGCCGGCGCGCCGCTCGGCCACGACTTCTGCGCGATCTCGCTGTCGGACAACCTGAAGCCGTGGGACGTGATCGAGACGCGCCTGCGGCATGCCGCGCAAGCCGATCTCGTGATGGCGTTCTACAACCCGATCTCGCGTGCGCGGCCGTGGCAGCTCGACCGTGCGCTCGATGTCGTGCGCGCGCATCGCGCGGCCGATACGGTGGTCGTGCTCGGGCGCGACATCGGCCGGCCGGGCGCGACGCTCGCGACGACGACGCTCGGCGCGCTGCGCAGCGACCAGGTCGACATGCGCACGATGGTGATCGTCGGCTCTTCGACCACACGGCGTTTCGCGATCGACGGCGGACGCGAATGGGTCTATACGCCGCGCTGGTATCGCTGAACGCGGCCAGCGTGTGAACCGGGCGCCGCGCACGTCGGCATGCCCGGGCGTCGTCCATGTACCGATCGCCAGTGCGCGTTCGGTCGAGCAGATCGTGTCGTGGAGCGAGCCGTTTGCATCGGTATGCGTCGAACGCTTCGCCGCGCTGGCCCGCTCGCCGGTGCAGCCTGTATCGGCGTAACGCAACGTTAGCGATGTAAGCGGCGTTAGCGACGCGCATCGGGCTTCATGCAATCAGCACGATCGATCGGGAAAATCGTCCGCCGATGCATTACGGAACGGTGTCGAATCGGCAAGATCGTTACGTATCGGAAATCAAATAACAAAAAGAACTCCTGACGATTCACTATTCGGCGCGAATCCTCCAAGATGGGCACGCCGCCGGCCGGGCATGCCCGGTCGTTCGTCCGGCGGCGATACGCGGGCCAGCGTATCCCTCTTCCACTTGGAGAACAGAATGAACAACAACGTGTTGCAGCGTTTCATTCCGCGTGCGCTTGCCGCGGGCTGTCTGCTCGCCGCCGCGAGCGTGTCCCAGGGCGCCGGCGTCTATGCGCCGTTCGTCGACGTGACGCTCTATCCGACGCCGCTCGTCGACCAGATCGGCGTCCGGCAAGGCATCCAGCAGTTCACGCTCGCGTTCGTGGTCGCGGGCAGCGGCTGCGCGCCGTCGTGGGGCGGCGTGCAGCCGATCGGCAACGGCGCGAGCGGCGGCCTGCTCACCGCGCTGTCGACTTCGATCGCGAGCTACCGCGCGAAAGGCGGCGAAGTCGCCGTGTCGTTCGGCGGCGCGAACGGCACGCCGCTGATGCAGGCGTGCTCGACGGTTCCCGCGCTGAAGACGGCCTACCAGACGGTGATCGACACGTACGGCCTCACGCATGTCGACTTCGACATCGAAGGCGCATCGCAGCAGGACACGGCCGCGGTCGCGCGCAACTTCCAGGCCGTCGCACAACTGCAAGCCGACTATGCGGCGAAGGGCAAGCCGCTGCACGTCACGCTGACGCTGCCGACGATGTCGACCGGGCTCACGCAGGACGGCGTGAACGTCGTCAACGCGGCGATCTCGAACAAGACGACGTTCGATGCCGTGAACCTGATGACGATGGACTACGGCCCCGCGAACATCGACATGGGCGCGGCCGCGATCAGCGCCGCGCAAGCGCTGTATTCGCAACTCGACACGGCGTTCAAGTCCGCCGGCCAGCCGAAGACCGGCGCGCAACTGTGGCAGATGGTGGGTGTCACGCCGATGATCGGCGTGAACGACGTGCAGGGCGAGATCTTCACGCTCGCGAACGCGCAAAGCGTGCTGAACGCGGCGGTCAACAACGGCTACGGGTTCTTCGGCAACTGGTCGGTCGGCCGCGACCAGCCGTGCCCGAACAACGGCGCGTATGCGTCGCCGACCTGCTCGGGCGTCGCGCAACAGCCATACGCATTCGCGGCGATCTTCAAGGCACTCGACGGCAAGTGGGGCGCGGGTGTCACGAAGGACCCGAACTACGGCGGCGGCTCGGACGGCGGCACGCCGCAGCCGGGCGCGCCCTGGGCGGCCGGCCAGGTCTATACGGCCGGCGCGACGGTCACCTACCAGGGCACCACGTATCAGGCGCAATGGTGGACGCAGGGCGACGTGCCCGGCCAGGCGGCCGTGTGGAAGCCGGTCGGCGGCGGCTCGCCTGCGTGGTCGGCCACGACCGCCTACCAGGGCGGCACGTGCGTGATGTACCAGGGCGCGAAGTACTGCGCGAAATGGTGGACCCAGGGCGACAACCCGAGTGCCGGCGGCGTGTGGGTGAAGTCGTGATGGCGCAACGCGCCGGCGCGTGATGCGCGGCGAGCCGTTTCCGGCGCGGCAGGATCGAACGCCGGAACGGCTCGTCATGGCTTCGCCTTCGGCCTACGGCCGAAGGCTCGTGAAAGGCCGAGCACTAACACTCGGCACTGTCCAAGAAATCCAGGCGGTTCATGAAAAACACCCCAAAGCTTGGATCGGTGCCCGACTTTGGGGTGCAGTTCAGACTGCCGGCCCGCTACTGGCCCTCGCGTGCCACTACCCTACCCGCGCGCGTGTTCGGCCAGCAGCCGCGCCTTCGCGTCGACGAGCAGCGCCGCATGCGTGTCGCGATGCTGGCGGATCCGCTCGGTCGGCCCGACGACCGACAGCCCGTACCAGTCGCCGTCGAGCGTCAGCGCGACCGCGATCGCCGACAGCTCGGGCGCGCTTTCGCCGAAGTTCTCGGCCCAGCCGAGTTCGCGAAACCGCGCCGTTTGCACGACGAGCGCCGGCAGGTCCGCCACCGTCGCGTCGGTGAAACGCTCGAACGGCAACTGCGCGCCGAGCGCCTGCTGCGCATCGCCGGCGAGTTCCGCGAAGATCGCCTTGCCGATCGAGTTCGCGTGCAGCGGGCGCAGCTCGCCCGGCTGGCGCGTATAGCGGATCGCCTGCTCCGATTCGACGACGTCGAGGTACGTGACCGACAGGCCCTGGATCTTGCCGAGCACGGCCGTCTCGCGGCTCGCGTCGCGCAGTGCGACGAGATGCGGATGCACGATGTCGACGACGGGATCGGTCGCGTCGATCGCGGCGGCGATCGTCTGCAGGCGCCGCGTCGGGTAGTAGCCGCCGCGCTTGCGCACTTCGTACAGGTAGCCGCGGCTCACGAGCGTGCGCGCCATCGCGAGGCAGCTCGACGCCGGCACATTGAGCAGGCGCGCGAGTTCGGTCAGCGGCAGCGGCCGCCGTTCGGCGGCGAACAGCTCGAACAGGTCGAGCGTGCGGGCAACGAGTTTGACGTCCATGACGAGCGCTTGATTCGGAACGGGAAACCGCGCGCCGTGCGGGCCGCCGCGCATCAGTATGACTTCGGCAGCCCGAGCACCTTCTCCGCGATGTAGCACAGGATCAGTTGCGGACTCACGGGCGCGAGCCTCGGAATCATACACTCGCGCAGGTAGCGCTCGACATGGTATTCCTTCGCGTACCCCATCCCGCCGTGCGTCGCGATCGCCGTCTGGCAGGCCTGGAACGCGGCTTCCGCGCCGAGGTATTTCGCCGCGTTCGCCTCCGCGCCGCACGACTGCCCCGCGTCGTAGCGCGTCGCGGCCTTCATCACCATCAGCCACGCGGCCTCGAGCTGCATCCACGCCAGCGCGAGCGGATGCTGGATCGACTGGTTCTGCCCGATCGGCCGGCCGAACACGACGCGCTCGCACGCATACTGCGTCGCGCGGCGCAGCGCCGCCTGCCCGAGCCCGATCGCCTCCGCGGCGATCAGGATCCGCTCGGGATTCAGCCCGTGCAGCAGATAGCGGAAGCCGTCGCCTTCGTTGCCGATCAGGTCGTCGCGCGACACGCGCAGGTTGTCGATGAACAGCATGTTCGAATCGACGGCCTTGCGGCCCATCTTCTCGATCTCGCGCACCTCGACGCGCGAGCGGTCGAGATCGGTATAGAACAGGCTCAGCCCGTCGGTCGGCTTCGCGACCTGGTCGAGCGGCGTCGTGCGCGCGATGATCAGCATCTTGTTCGCGACCTGCGCGGTCGAGATCCAGATCTTGCGCCCGCTCAGCACGTAGTGATCGCCGTCGCGGCGCGCCTGCGTGGTCAGGTGCGTGGTGTCGAGGCCCGCATCCGGTTCCGTCACCGCGAAACACGCCTTGTCGCGCCCGGCGATCAGCGGCGGCAGGAAGCGCGCCTTCTGCGCGTCGTTGCCGAACACCTGCACCGGGTTCAGCCCGAAGATGTTCATGTGGACGGCCGACGCACCGGACAGGCCGGCGCCCGACGCGCTGATCGTGCGCATCATCAGCGCGGCCTCGGTCATCCCGAGCCCGGCGCCGCCGTGGGCCGGGTCCATCGCGATGCCGAGCCAGCCGGCCTCGGCGAGCGCCGCGTGGAAATCGGCCGGAAACCCGCCCGCGCGATCGCGTTCGAGCCAGTAGTCGTCGCCGAAGCGCGCGCAGATTTTCTCGATCGCGCTTTCGATCGCGCGCTGGTCGTCGGTCAGGTCGAACTGCATGGATTGCTCTCCAGGGAAACGCGAACGGCCGCGCCGTTCTCGAGAAAACGCCGGGCCGCCGCAGGATTTCGGCCCCGAAGGAAGTTCCCTCGGGGGGCCTGGCGCGAAACGACAGGCCCGCGCGCGCTCATAACGGAAACACGCCCGTCGCGACCGCGGCGAAGACCATCAGCACGGTGGCGGCGAACAGGAACGGAATCGTGAATTTCTGGTGCTCGGCGAGCTCGACGCCGGTCAGGCCGACGATCAGGAACGTCGCGGGCGTGAGCGGGCTCACCGGAAAGCCCGTCGTCATCTGGCCAAGCAGCGCGGCCTGCGCCATCTGGATCGGCGGCACGCCGAGCAGCTTGCCGCTTTCCGCGAGCACCGGCAACACGCCGAAGTAGAACGAATCGGGGTCGAACAACAGGCTGAGCGGCATCGACAGCAGCCCGAGCACGAACGGCATGTGGCGCGCATGCTCGACCGGCACGTGCGCGACGACGACTTCCGCCAACGCCTTCAGCATCCCGGTGCCGGACATGATGCCGGTGAACGCGCCGGCCGCGAGCAGCACGCTCGCCATCATCAGCGCGGCCTTCGCATGCGCGTCGATCCGCTCGCGCTGGGCCTGCACGTCCGGGTAGTTGATCACGAGCGCGGCGACCGTGCCGAGCATGAACATCACCATCGGGTCGACGATGCCCGACACCAGCGTGACGAGCACGACGAGCGTCAGCGCGAGATTGATGCGGAAGCGGCCCGGCCGGCGCAGCGCGCGTTCGGCGTCGGTCAGCTCGCGCGGCGCGACCGCGAGCGATGCCGCGCCGTCGCGATCGAGCCCGAGCCGCTTCGCCTCGCGTACGCCGAGCACGTACGCGGTACCGAACACGAACGCGAGCCCGACGATCTGCACCGGAATCATCGGCATGAAGATCGCCGAGCCGGGAATGTGCAGCGCCGCCGACGCGCGCAGCATCGGCCCGACCCACGGCAGGAAGTTGACGCCGGCCGCCATCGACGCGACGCATGCGAGGATACGGCGATCCATCCCGAGGCGCGTATAGAGCGGCATCATCGCGGGCAGCGTGACGAGAAACGTGACGGCGCCCGAGCCGTCGAGATGGATCAGCAGCGCGAGCAGCGCCGAGCCCATCACGATGCGCGGCGGATGGCAGCCGATCACGCGCAGCACGCCCGCGATGATCGGGTCGAGCATCCCCGCATCGGTGAGGATTCCGAAAAATAGAATCGCAAAAACGAACATCCCGGCGATCGGGCCGATGTTCTGTACGCCGTGCACGATGAACTTGCCGGTCGTCAGTCCGAAACCGGCCGCGAGCGACGCGGCCACCGGCACGACGATCAGCGCCACGAGCGGCGACAGCCGCTTCGTGATGATCAGGCCGAACAGCGCGACGATGGCGATCGCGCCGATCCATGCGAGCATGATGCATCTCCTCTTCAGCCGGTGCGTCCGTGTGCGGGCCGGCGTGGTGTCCGAACGGGGTGGTCGGCCCGCGCGGCCGCGCGCCGCCGTCGGGCGCGCGGCACGGCCGGCGGCCGCGATGCCGGTCAGTCCCGGCGGTTGTCGTGATCGTTATCGGCGCCGGCGAAGACCTGCGCCGCGTGTTCGTTCAGCACGGGCGGCGGCCGCCGGTACGTGGCCGGCGTGCGGCCGAGCTTGATCGGCGACGCGATGCCGCGATGCCGGCCCAGCTCGACCTTCATCTGCCGATGCGCGACATGCGGATGGTCGAGCGCCGCATCGAGCCCGAGCACGGGCGCGCATGGCACGCCGCGGCGCATCAGTTGCTCGGCGAGCGCCGCGCCGTCGTGCCCGGCCAACGCTGTTTCGAGCAGCGCGCGCAGTGCGGCGCGGTTCGCGCTGCGCGCGCGGTTGTCCGCGAAACGCGGATCGTCGAGCCAGCCGCGCGTGCCGAGCACGTCGCAGAGCGCCGCGAACTGCCCGTTGTTGCCGACCGCGAGAAAAATGTCGACGGTGGCCGTCGGAAAACTGTCGTACGGCGTGATGTTCGGATGCGCGTTGCCGGTGCGCACGGGCGCGTTGCCCGAATGGAAGAAGTTCGGCGTATGCGGATGCAGGATCGACAGCGCGCAGTCGAACAGCGTCGATTCGACGAACTGGCCGCGGCCGCTCGCGTCGCGCTCGCGCAGCGCCATCAGCACGCCGAGCGCCGCGTTCAGCCCGGTGACGAGATCGACGATCGGCACACCGACGCGCAGCGGCGCGCCGCCTGCTTCTCCGTTCACGCTCATCAGCCCAGCGAGCGCCTGCACGGCCGCATCGTAACCGGGCAGCCCGCCGAGCGGGCCGTCCGCGCCGAAGCCCGACACGCGGCAATAAACGAGGCGCGGAAACCGCGCATGCAGCGCGTCGAAACCGAGCCCCCAGCGCTCCATCGTGCCGATCTTGAAGTTCTCGACGACGGCATCGGCATGTTCGAGCAGGCCGAGCAGCCGCTCGCGGTCGTCCGGCTGCGTCAGGTCGAGCGCGACGCCGAGCTTGTTGCGGTTCACGCCGAGGAAATACGACGCGGTGTCGCCGTCGAACGGTGGGCCCCACGTGCGCGTCTCGTCGCCGGACGGCGGTTCGACCTTGATCACCTCCGCGCCGTGGTCGGCGAGGATCTGCGTCGCGTAAGGGCCGCCCAGCACCCGCGACAGATCGACGATGCGCAATCCCGTCAGCGCGCCCTGCTGCTCCCGTTCCGCCATGCGTCTCGCTCCTGGTTCCGGTTGATCGGACTGCCGGTTCCGGCAGCCGGCGCCTGCGGCGCGACTTTCCGGATTCGGCGAATAATTCTTGTATGTGAATTTATATTCACACTCAGGAATTATGTTGTCAAGCCCGGACGCACCCGGCGCGAAGCGCGGATAACGCCGCCGGGCGCGACTGGAGACGACACCAAACTCGGGCCGGTTGCGGCACCACCCCGCCCTTCGTTAAGCTGGCGGGCAACCTTCATCTCGAAAAAAGCAAGGCGGAATACTCATGAAACGGATCCTGCTGGCGGCCTTCATGCTGGCGTCGACGCTGGGCGTCGGACACGCGCAAACCCGGACATTCAATTTCGGCGAAGGACAGACGCAGATGCCGGCCGCTGCACCGCAAGCCGCCGCGCCGACCGCACGGCCCGCGCCCGCGCGCCGGCACGTGACGGTGCCGCCCCATCACCGGCGCGCCGTTCACCAGCGCCGCCATTCGCGCCACGCGAAGCCGACGCGCAGCGGGATCTACACGCACGCATGACACGGCTCACGCGGCGCGACGCCGTGCACGGAACTGTCACGAACGGCCGGTAAGATCTCTGCGGCTGCCTGCATGCCGTCGCGTCCCGCGGCCGGACAACGAACCGCCGACGCGCATTTTCTCCACGATTCAGCACCTGTTTTACCGAACATGAGTACCGGGCCGGACACTCTCGCCGTCATCAAGGAACGCGCCACGATCGTGTGCCGCCAGCGCAGCAGCGTGCTGCTGGTCGCCCGCACCGCGTCGCGCTGGTCGCTGCCGGGCGGCACGATCCGGCGCGGCGAGACGCCGCTCGAGGCCGCGCAGCGGGAGCTTGCCGAGGAAACGCGGCTGGAGGGGCTCGCGCTCGACTACGCGGTGCAATTCGGCGGGCTGACGAAGCTGCATCACGTGTTCGTGGCCGACGTGCCGGCGCACCTGACCCCGCGCGCGAGCAACGAAATCGCCCGCTGCAAGTGGTTCACCGTCGACCGGCTCGACACGCTCCGTGCGAGCGTGCCGACGCGCAAGATCATCGAGCTGCTGCGCCTCGACTGCTTTGCGGCGATCGCGGACGGCCCGCTGCGCTGACGTCACTTTTGAGCAGTCTGCCAAATCGAGTCGCGCGATGCGTAACTCGCAGTTGATATAGACCACTCAAAATGCCCCACTTCGAAATGCAGGGGTGAACTCACGACTTTATGCGAATCTTGACGAAATATTCATTAATTCAACGCCAACCAAGAACAGCGCCTAATAACGCAACCGCCAGCCATTGAAGGCTGGCGACCGCATTTTTCATCTACTATATTTCAGTTGCGATGTCGAGCATCGATGAAATTTCTTGCGCCCATCTCCCCGCGTCGCCCTCCCCCCAAACACTCTGCGCATTAATTTCAATAAATTTTTCGACAATTTTGAAATTTGATTTATTATATTGGGATTTTTTCTTTTTGAAATCAGATCCCTGTTTTATTTTATTGTTCAAGTCCTCATCCAAGGGAATCAAGTTTCCGATTGACCCAATCCAGTGATGCTTACTTGACTGATCCTCGATATGCTCAAGCGAAAATGTGCCGACCTGCAACTCTTGCGTGCCGTGCAGATAATTCTCAATTTTAGAGAATATTGTTTGTATGGTTTTCTTGTTGACATCGTTATCGGATGTGTAAACCAATCCACCCACGGCATCAGATATTCTTTGTGGATTTGGCCTCTTCTTCTGAAGATAGTGAGTCAGATCAGAGATAACATCCTTGGCAGCAGCCTTATTGGCGCCAGCATTGTGAAGATTTTTCGCAGCACGGGTGTACTTCCCCTCCAATCCGGAGGCCCTATCTTGACATAGATTTGAGAAAATGAAGTGAAACCTTTCCAGCTTAATGACTGTATTAGTAAAAGTGCTTTGATCAATGATCTTCTTGTTTCTGCACTCAAGGAGCGCCAAAAGAAATGGGCGAACCTGAGTGACGCGATACTGGTTAAGCAGATCAAAGGATTTTTTTATCACCCGCTCCTTTTGAACCTTCCAGTCAAGCTCACTTGGGGCACCTATCTTTCTATAAAGTTCCGCGGCATCCTTCAGCTGAAAGAGGAACTCTTGCGCATCCGAAATAACTCCTTTTTTCAAAAAATCCTTAAAGCTCTTGTAAAGCCTATCATCGGAGGCGAACGCGTACTTCGAGTTCCAATAGTGTCTGAAAAATGTTTCCAAATCTGAAAATCTGGTAATTGATTTTCTTATATCACCCCAAATATATTTAGCATCGTCATTTGGGTGGACTTGGTTATAGTTTTTAAAAACCCAATTCTTTATGAGATCAACAGACGTGAGGCTTAGGCCGCGGGCGTTGAGCGTTTCAAATATTGTGTATGCGTCATCTTCGTTTTTTGCGGTAACAAGAATGAATTTCAAATAATTAAGAACCTGATCTCTCAGCGCCTTGGTTGCCTCAACTGGAGATAGGCCAGCTATACCAAACTCCTTCAGTTTTTTCTTGAGGGTTGAAAATGCGGCCAGCAGAAGTGTCTCCTCTTCCGTTTCCGCTTTTTTTCAGTTTAGACGGATTGAGCGCTTGAAGCTCATTTTGGAAGAACGGTTTTGGACTTTCGTTGATTAATTTAAAGTATTGCTTCCCATCGTTGTCGGTGCCTTCGATCACATTTTTATACAACGCAGTAGCAGCAGTTGATTCCCCAAGCTCACTCAACCTATCGACGATCACACGTAAGAGTATGGTTAGCGTAGTGAGGCGCTGTTGACCATCGACAATCAAATATTCTGGCCTAGAATCTTCCCCAACCAAAACAATACATCCGATGAAATATTCTTCATTGCGAATTTTTTTCCCGGAAGTTAGCTTGATTTGCTGAACAACATCATCCCAGAACTCTTCGACCTCCTCGGTCTGCCATGAATACTCCCTCTGGAATCGAGGAACGATATATTTTTTATTTGGAGAGAATATTTCGTTTGCGGATCTGGTTTCTGCGTTAAGTTCCATCTGTGGAAAACCCCGTATGATGTTTTTGACGTAAATTTTTATGTGCCCAGCAAGAGTGCCAATGCAAATGGCTCACTAGCGCTGGGGAGGCTGTCGACAAAATAGAAGCAATTTTCGCGACAAGCACAATGCTACATCCTGAGAAGGACTTCGTAGACTAGATGTGATTGACGAAAAAGACAACTCCCAAAGGCACCATCGAACGACTGCCACGGCTCTAGTGCATTGAAATTCATATGCACATAGTTTATGTTGACAGTCACATATCGCAATAGCAGCTAAACTTTGGTCACAGCGCACCTACCTGAGTCTCAGGCTTTGCTCAACGCTGTCCTCAGCCGTGCACGTACCCAATGGCCGTCTCGTTGACGGCAAGGAGCACCGCCGGCTTGACCACTCACCCCTGAGGAATCGTGCCGGGCCGCACGTACGCGAGCATGTGCGACACGTAGTCGGCCTTGCCGAGCTCGACGCCGTGATGGCGCAGGATCGAGTACGCGGCGATCGCGTGGAAGTAGAACTGCGGCAGCGCCCAGTCGCGCGCGTATTGTTCGCCCGTCAGGTCGAACGCGACGCCGTTCGGCAGTTCGAGCGCGATCGGCAGCGCGGCGGCGCCATCGAGCGCATCCGGTGCGAGTTCGCCGAGAAACGCGAGCGTGCCCGCGATGATCGCCTGCGCGTCGCTCAGCGAGCCGGGCTGCGCATCCGCATTCCATCCGGCTTCGCGCAATGCCAGCAGCGCGGCCGGCAGCGGCTCGCCGCGCAGCCGGTAGACCGGCTCCATCGCCTGGAAGCACGAGAAGCGCACCTGTGCTGCGAGCGGATACATGTCGGCCGCCAGCTTCAGCGTCATCGCCGCGTCGGGCTCGCCGCCCGCGGCCTGCCGGTGCGCGACAGCCTTGTCGAGCCATGCTGACTGCGCACGCAGCATCTGGGTAAAAGTCGGAACGAGAAGTTGGGTCGGTGACACGCGTGCGCTCCTGTGTAATGGTTCGCGCCACGATATCAGCGTCGGCGAAAACCTGCATCCGGCCCTGGGCGAAGCACACGTTCCGATGCGGATCCTGCGCATTGCCGTGTGGCGCGTGCGAGCGCTTCCGTATGTGGAACGATCGATTACGACTGGCCGCCGAAACGCGGCTTTACGGCTTGCCGTATCGCGCCAGGAAGCGGTCGAGCTGCGATGCAAACGTCTTGCCGTCACGCGCGCTGAACGGCGCGGGCCCGCCTGTGTCGATGCCCGCGCTGCGCAACTGCTCCATCATCGCGCGCGTCGACAGGCGCTCCTCGATGTTCTCGCGGCTGAACCAGTTGCCGCGCGGGTCGAGCGCGTGCGCGCCCTTGTCGAGCACGGCGGCGGCCAGCGGGATGTCGGCGGTGATCACGAGGTCGCCGGCCTCGGCCAGCTCGACGATGCGTGCGTCAGCCACATCGAAGCCGGCCGGCACCTGCACCGCCTTGATGAACGGCGACGGCGGCGTGCGCAGAAACTGGTTCGCGACCAGCGTCACGCGGATTTCGGCACGACGCGCGGCGCGAAACAGCATGTCCTTGATGACGGCGGGACACGCGTCGGCATCGACCAGTACTTGCATGGCAGGTTTTCCAATGGGGAGAAGCAGAAGCGGCGATCATATCGCACCGCCGGCCGCGGCCTTGCGGCCGTCACTCGGCCCGCTAGGTCTGCGAAGTCCGCGATGTCTGCGATGTCTGCGATGTCTGCGATGTCTGCGATGTCTGCGATGTCTGCGATGTCTGCGATGTCTGCGATGTCTGCGATGTCTGCTAGGTCTGCGAAGTCCGCGATGTCTGCGAGATCTGGTGGTCCGTGAGGCCCGCGAGGTCCGTGAGAGCTGCAAGGCCCGCTCAACCCGCGAGGTCCATGCAAAGCGCACCAGCCGCCACCCACTGCGCGCCCCACGCAGCAGCGAGCCGCACGCCCTGCCCGATCCGCACGGCCGCGTCGTCGAAGTCGACGAACACGACATGATCGGCCGCCGCGGGTTTCGCCGGCGCTTCGCGCGTGCGGCCGTCGGACAGCACCCACAGCCAGCGCTGCTTGTCGGGCGCACGCCGCGCTTCGCGCGCGAGCAACTGCGCGGCGGCCGCGATGCCATCCGCGAGCGGCGTGCCGCCGCCGCCGTCGACCGGTTCGAGCCAGCGCGCGTTCCACCAGCGCGGCACGGCCGGGCCGAAGCGCCGCGCGGCGCCGTTGCCGCCGAAGCAGATCAGTGCGGTTTCGACGCGCTCGCGCGCCGCTCGATCGAAATACGCAACGATCAGCCCCTTCGCCAGCGCGAGCCGGTCGTGCGACAGCATCGACGCCGAACAATCGAGCACGAAGCAATGCAGCGCGTGCGGCGTACCGGCCCGCTTCCGGAAGCGCAGATGGCCGTGGTGCAGCGAATCGCCGCGTTTTGCGGCGAGTGTCGCCGGCCACGCAACGGAAGTGCCGGTGCGCGCCGTGCCCGGCACGCGCGCGGCTGCGCCTGACTGCCATCGAGGACCGCGAACGGCATTCGCGGCGGCGCCTGCTCGATGGCTCAGCGTTTTTTTAGCGGCAGCGGCACGACGCTTTTCACGTCGCGCAGCCCGGCGGGTTCGGGCGGCAGGTAGCCCCAGTCGCCCTGCGATGCGGCGGCGTTCTTCGTCGCTCCCGGTTGGTCCTCCGGCCGCTGGCGCGCATCCGGCGGTGAACGACCGTTGCGTTCGTCGCGTTCGCCGCCCGGCTGCGACGCGCCGGACGACGGCGGCGTACCCGCATGGCGCCGGTGCCGCAGCACCGCTTCGGCCACGCGTTCCACATGCGACACCGTCACCGCCTCGGCCCGTTCCAGCGCGGCGAGTGCGCGCGCGGCGCGCAGCATCACGAGATCGGCGCGCAGCCCGTCGACGGCCGCGTCGATGCACAGCGCGCTGACGCGCGCATGCACCGCATCGTCGAAATCGAGCCTCGCCAGCCGCGCTCGCGCCGCATGAATCCGGTCGCCGAGTTCGCGCTGCGCGGCTGCATGACGGGCGCGGAACGCATCCGGATCGAGATCGAATGCAAGCCGCGCCTTCACGATCCGCTCGCGCTGCGCGGCATCGAAGCAATTTTCCAGTTCGACCATCAGCCCGAAGCGGTCGAGCAATTGCGGGCGCAGCTCGCCTTCCTCGGGATTCATCGTGCCGACCAGCACGAAGCGCGCATCGTGCGCGTGCGATACGCCATCGCGCTCGACGATGTTCACGCCGCTCGCGGCGACGTCGAGCAGCGTATCGACGAGCCCGTCGGCAAGCAGGTTCACTTCGTCGACATACAGCACGCCGAGATGCGCGCGCGCCAGCAGGCCCGGCCGGAAGCGCACGCCGCTTTCGGCCAGCGCATGTGCGAGATCGAGCGTGCCCGTCACCTGTTCGTCGCTCGCCGACAGCGGCAGCGTGACGAACTGCCCTTCGGGCAGCAGTTCCGCGAGGCCGCGCGCGGCGGTCGATTTCGCGGTGCCGCGCGGCCCGCTCACCAGCACGCCGCCGAGCGACGGGTCGATCGCGGCGAGCAGCAGCGCCTGCTGCAATGCGTCCTGCGCGACGAGCGCCGCGAACGGAAAGACCGCGCGCGCGCGGTGCAGCGTCGGATCGGTCATCGCCGTCCTCCTTCCTGGAGTTGTTCGCTTTCGAGCCAGACCGCTTCGATCCGCTCGCGATAATCGCCCGGCTGCTGCCACAGGCCGCGCTGCATCGCCTCGACGAAGCGTTCGCAGATGCCGTGCAGCGCCTTCGGGTTGTGCCGTTCGAGGAACGCGCGCGTGTCGTCGTCGAACAGGTACGCGTCGGCGACGAGCGCGTACTGGTGGTCGGACAGCACGCGCGCGGTCGCGTCATAGCCGTACAGGTAGTCGACGGTCGCGGCCATTTCCGCCGCGCCCTTGTAGCCGTGGCGCTTCACGCCGTCGAGCCATTTCGGGTTGACGACGCGCGAGCGGATCACGCGCGCGATCTCCTCGCGCAGCGTGCGCATCTTCGGCGCGACCGGGTTCGCATGGTCGCCGTGGTAGATGCTCGGCTGCTGCCCTGACAGATGCCGCACGGCCGCCGTCATCCCGCCCTGGAACTGGTAGTAGTCGTTCGAATCGAGGATGTCGTGCTCGCGGCTGTCCTGGTTCTGCACGACGACGTCGATCGTCGCCAGCCGCTCGCCGAACACGTCGGGTGCGGCGTCGCCCGCGCTGTTCTGCGCATACGCATGCCCGCCCCACTGGCGGTAGGCATCGGCGAGATCGGCGTCGCTCTGCCAACGGCGCTGGTCGATCAGGTCCTGCAGGCCCGCGCCGTAGCTGCCCGGCCGCGCGCCGAACACGCGCCAGCCGGCGCGGCGCCGCGCTTCGTCGGGCGCCACGCCCTGCGCGATCCATTTCGCGCGTTCGCGCTCGATGCGCGCGCGGACCGGGTTCAGTTCCTCGGGCTCGTCGAGTTCGGCGACGGCCTGCACGGCCGCGTCGAACAGGTGCATCAGGTTCGGGAACGCGTCGCGGAAGAAGCCCGATACGCGCAGCGTCACGTCGATGCGCGGCCGGTCGAAGATCTCGATCGGCAGGATCTCGAAATCGGTCACGCGATGGCTGCCGTGCGCCCATTTCGGCCGCACGCCGAGCAGCGCGAACGCCTGCGCGATGTCGTCACCGCCCGTGCGCATCGTCGCCGTGCCCCATACGGACAAGCCGATCGCGCGCGGATAATCGCCGTGATCCTGCAGATGGCGCTCGATCAGTTGCTGCGCGGATTTCAGGCCGAGCGACCACGCGGCCTGCGTCGGCACCGCGCGCGTGTCGACCGAGTAGAAGTTGCGGCCGGTCGGCAGCACGTCGGGGCGGCCGCGCGACGGCGAGCCGCTCGGCCCCGGCGGCACGAAACGGCCGTCGAGCCCGCGCAGCAGCTGGCGCATTTCCTCGCCGCCGCATGCGTCGAGCGCGGGCATCAGCGTCGAGCGTACGCGTTCGATCACCGCGAGCGTATGCGGCCATTCGCCCGGCGGCGTCGCATCCGTGCCGGCGTTGCCGCCCGACACGGCTGCGCACAGCCCGTCCAGCCATTGCTGCGCGAGCCGTTCGAGCCGCTCGCGCGTATCGCCCGCATGGCGCCACGGCGATGCATCGAGCGCCTGCAGGATCGCCGGCCGCGGGCCGGCCCACGGTGCGGCCCAGTCGGCCGACAACGGATCGAAATCGTCGCCGAGCGTCAGGTCGCGCGCGAGCGCGCCGATCAGCCCAGCGCGCGCGCCCTTGCCGTCGCCGACCGGAAAGCGCGCGAGCGCGAGCAGCGTGTCGCGCCGCTGACGATCGGCCGGCGACAAGCCGAACACATGCAGCCCGTCGCGAATCTGCGCTTCCTTCAATTCGCACAGCCATGCGTCGACGCGCGTCAGCAGCGCATCCTCGTCGCCCGCGTCGCGCGGCGGCGATACGCTCAGTTCGTCGTGCAGCCGGTGTTCGGCGATCGTCGCGAGGATCGTCTTCCTCAGCAGCTTCGCGCGCCGCGCATCGACCATCAGCGCTTCGTAGTATTCGTCGACCTGCCGTTCGAGATCCTGCAGCGGGCCGTAGTTTTCCGCGCGCGTGAGCGGCGGCATCAGGTGATCGACGATCACGGCTTGCGCGCGGCGCTTCGCCTGGCTGCCCTCGCCCGGATCGTTGACGATGAACGGATACAGGTGCGGCAGCGGCCCGAGCGTCAGGTCGGGCCAGCATGCGTCGGACAGCGCGACGCTCTTGCCCGGCAGCCATTCGAGGTTGCCGTGCTTGCCGAGATGAATGACCGCGTCGATGCGATACGCATCGCGCAGCCAGAAATAGAACGCGAGATACGCATGCGGCGGCACGAGATCCGCGTCGTGGTAGCTCGCGTAGTCGTTCTCGCCGCGCGAGCGCGACGGCTGGATCCCGACGAACACGTTGCCCGCGCGCCAGCCCGCGATCGTGAAACGCCCGTGGCGCAGCGTCGGGTCGGCTTCGGGCGGGCCCCAGCGTTCGTTCAGCGCGTCGCGCACGGCCGCCGGCAGCCGCGCGAAATGCGCGACGTAGTCGGTCAGCGCGAAGCTCTGGAACGCCGGGCGCAGCGCATGCACGGCCGCGTCGTTGGTCACGCCTTCGGTGAGCCGCGCGATCAGCGCGTCGCCGTCGGGCGGCAGGTCGCCCACCGCGTAGCCCGCGTCGCGCAGCGCCGCGAGCACGCGCAGCGCGGACGCCGGCGTGTCGAGCCCGACGCCGTTGCCGATCCGCCCTTCGCTTTGCGGATAGTTCGCGAGGATCAGCGCGACGCGCTTGCTCGCGTTGTCGAGCATGCGCAGCCGGCACCAGCCGCGTGCCAGCGCCGCGACGAACGCGATCCGCTCGGCGTCCGGCTGGTAGCGCACGACGTCGACCTCGGTGTGCGGGCAGCGATACGCGAGCCCCTTGAAACTCACCGCGCGCGTGACGATGCGCCCGTCGACCTCGGGCAATGCGATATGCATCGCGATGTCGCGCGCATGCAGGCCCTGGTTGTCGGCCACCCACGCGTCGCGATTGCCGCCGGACAGGATCACCTGCAGCACCGGCGCGTCGCCGGCGAGCACGTCCGGCTCGGCGGCATCGATCGCGCCGGCCGCGAACGCGGTCGTGTTCAGCACGAGCGCGACGCCGTGCGTGTCGCAGAGCTGCGTGATGACCTCGCGGCTCACCGCGTCCTTCAGCGACGTCACCGCGATCGGCAGCGGATTCAGCCCTTCGTGGACGAGCGCGTCGGCCAGCGCGTCGAACACGGCCGTGTTCGCGGCCTGCCAGTGCGCGCGATAGAACAGGATCGCGACGACCGGCGCGCCGGGCGTCCAGCGCGGCCGCCAGTCGTCGACGCTCGCGCGGTCGCGTGCCGGGTGATACAGCGCGGCGGCCGGCAGCGGGCGCGGCGGCTCGGGTTCGTCGCCGAAGCCGAGCGTGTGGAAGGCGATGCTGCGCAGCAGCGCCTCGGCGTTGTGCACACCGCCTTCGCGCAGGTAGCGCCACCACAGCCGGCACAGGTCGGGCGCGACCGTGCTTTTCGCGACGAGGTTCGGGTCTTCCTGCAGGTCGCCCGAGAACATCGCGAGCTGCTGAGCGCGCTTCGACGCAAGCGACACGGCCTGTTCGATCCCGTACGGCCAGTACGCCTCGCCGCCGAGATGATCGATCACGACCGTCTTCGCGTGGCGCAGCACGTCGTCGACATAGAAGTCGACGGACGCCGGCTGCCGCAGGAACGTGACGTTCGCGAGCCGCACGCTCGGGAAGCCGGCCGGCAACTGCGGCACGACGCTCGCGAGCAGCGACAGCGTCGTGTCGGCCGAGCTCAGGATCACGATGTCGGCCGGTTGCTGGTCGATCCGGACGACGCCCTGCGTATCGTCGACGAAGCCGCCCGGCGTGGTGCGCAGCAGATGCATCGTGCGTTACGCCTGTTGCGGTTCGGCCGCGCACGCGGCGTCGAACGCGCGTTGCAGCGCGGCCGCGTCGAGATCCTCGCCGATCAGCACGAAACGGCTCGCGCGCGTTTCGCCGTCCTGCCAGCGGCGGTCGAAATAGCTGTCGAAGCGGCGGCCGACGCCCTGGATCACGAGCCGCATCGGCGCGCCGGGCAGCGCGGCGAAGCCCTTCGCGCGGTAGATCGTGTGCGCTTCGACGACGCGCTGCAGCGCGGCGATCGTCGCTTCGCGCGAGCCCGCGTCGCCCGACACGACCACCGAGTCGAAATCGTCGTGATGGTGATCGTGATCGCCGTCGTCGGCCGAGCCGTGATGGTCGTGGCGCAGGTGGATCGTTTCCTCCGACGCCGATTCGAGGCCGAGCAGCATCGCCAGGTCGAGCTCGCCGCGCGTCGCGCGCACGATCTTCACCTGCGGCGGGATCTCGTCGCGGATCGCGGTTTCGATCTGCGCGAACTGCGCGTCGCCGACGAGATCGGCCTTGTTCACGATCACGAGATCGGCGGACGACAGCTGGTCGGCGAACAGCTCGTGCAGCGGCGATTCGTGGTCGAGGTTCGGGTCGGCGCGGCGCTGCGCGTCGACGGCCTGCGGGTTTTCCGCGAACTGGCCGCTCGCGGCGGCCGGCCCGTCGACGACGGTCACGACCGCGTCGACCGTGAAGCTGTTGCGGATCGTCGGCCAGTTGAACGCCTGCACGAGCGGCTTCGGCAATGCGAGCCCCGACGTCTCGATCAGCACGTGGTCGATGTCCGCGCGGCGCTCGACGAGCGCTTCCATCACCGGATAGAACTCTTCCTGCACGGTGCAGCACAGGCAGCCGTTCGCGAGCTCGTAGAGCTGGCCCGACGCTTCGTCCTGCGCGCCTTCTGTCTCCTCGCAGCCGATGCCGCAGCCCTTGAGGATTTCGCCGTCGATGCCGAGTTCGCCGAATTCGTTGACGATCACCGCGATGCGGCGGCCTTCGGCGTGCTGCAGGATGTGGCGCATCAGCGTCGTCTTGCCGCTGCCGAGAAAGCCCGTGACGATCGTGACGGGCAGCTTGCGTAGGGTCATGGAATATCCAGGGTCGTAAGGGGGAGTCAGGCCGAGATCGTCACGTCGATCTCGTCGTAGCGCTTTAACCGGTAGATCAGGGCCGACACGAGCCAGCATGCGAGGAACAGGCCGATCACGACATAGCCGAGCATGCCGAAGTGCGACGCCACCATCGACGCGAAGCCCCACACCGGGCCCTGCAGCGACAGCTTGTCCGCGAGCAGCGCGAGCACCTCGATGCCGCCGATCAGCGCGGCGACCAGCACCGACACGAAGGTGATCGTCATGTTGTAGTAGATCTTGCGGATCGGCCGCACGTACGCCCAGCGATACGCGCCCATCATCAGGATGCCGTCGGTCGTGTCGACCAGCGTCATGCCGGCGGTGAACAGCATCGGCAGCGCCATTACGGACCAGAACGACAGGCCGCCCTGCACCTGCGCCGCCGAGATGCCGAACAGCGCGATCTCGGTCGCCGTATCGAAGCCGAAGCCGAACAGGAACCCGACCGGATACAGGTGCCAGCTGCGCGACACGAGCCGGAACAGCGGACGGAACAGGCGCGCGAGCACGCCGCGCTGGTTCAGCAGCAGGTCGAGATCGGCGTCGACGATCGGCTCGCCGCGCCGTGCGGCGCGAAACGTCCGGTAGACGGAAATCAGGATCAGCAGGTTCGCGATCGCGAGCACCAGCAGGAAAAACGCCGACACGCTCGTGCTGATCACGCCGCCCCACGCTTTCATGCTCTCGAAGCGCGCGAGCGACGCGGCCGTGAGCGCGACCACGACCGACATCACGATCACGACCGTCGAGTGGCCGAGCGAGAAGAACAGGCCCGCGCCGAGCGGGCTGCGGCCCTCCTGCATCAGCTTGCGCGTGACGTTGTCGATGGCCGCGATGTGGTCGGCGTCGACCGCATGGCGCAGCCCGAACACGTACGCGAGCAGCGCGGTGCCGAGCAGCACGGGCTGGCCGTGGAAGGCGGCGAACGCCCAGATCCACGCGCCTGCGTTGAAGGCGATCAGCAGCGCATAGATCGCGACGATCTTGCCGCGCAGCCCGGACGGACTGTCGTTGAACAGGCGAAACAGCGAATCGAGCATGATGCTCCTTTGCGAACGGTCGACATGAAGAATGCCAACACGGCCGTCGCGGCTCGCCCCGTGCGGTCCGGCCCTTCATCGGGCCGGATCGTGCGCACTCGCGCAGGCGGCCGGACGACGGGAATCGGGAAACGCTCGGGTGTCGGGCATGCTGCGGCCGTGGACGATGCGCCGCCTCCCCGCGGCGCTGAACCCCAACGTTTAGGCCGGTATCCGGGCTGACGAACACGCCGCTTCGCCTTCCCGGACGCGCGGGGCATCCAGTGGCGGTCGTCCGCATGCGTGCGGCATGCGGCGAAGCGGCGCTGCATCGCGGCGGGCACGATGCGTTCGCTTACCGTTGCGGGGGCAGCACAGGTTGGCTCGACTGCGTCGCAGGCAGGCTCCCTGTTTCCCGTTTAACTGCGCACGCCGGAGGGCGCGCGCGAGCACCAAAACGCGTGCGAGTGTAGGCCGTCGGGGGCGGGAGCGTCAAGGCGGCACGGGCCGCCGAACGGCGTCTTGCATGGCCGCCGCGCCATGCCGGAGACCGCTTCCGGCATCGGCGAAGCGGGTTCGCGCGGGCGAATCGCTGTGCTATCGTAGCGCCGCGTTCGGTGCTCGCATGCGCATTCCGCGCATGCAGTTAAACGGGAAACAGGAGGCGGACGTCCGCCCGGCCTGTGCTGTCCCCGCAACGGTACGCCGCCCGCGCGACGCGCTTCCCCGCGCACGCGCCCATGCCGCCCACGATGCCACTGCCCTTCAGCCGGGCGGGAAGGCCGCGGCCTGGCAAGCGGCCAGCCCGGATACCGGCCGACGCAAGGGGCGAGCCCGACGCTCGCCGAACGCCCGATCCGCGGGGGACGGATGGGGTGCGCATTCCACCCGCGTTCGCGCGGGCTTCGCCCGATCCGCCATGCCTTGCCTGTCCGCCGGCCGCCGATGTGCCGCCCGCCTGCCCCTTTCCACTGTTTCGACACGGTGCGCGCCGTGCCGCGTGCGATGAGCCGCGCCTGGCTCATCGGCGCCGGCCCCGGCGACGCCGACCTGCTGACGCTCAAGGCCGTGCGCGCGATCGGCGCGGCGGACGTGCTGCTCGTCGACGATCTCGTGAACCCCGACGTGCTGCGCCATGCGCGCGCCGACGCGCACATCGAGCATGTCGGCAAGCGCGGCGGCCATGCGTCGACGCCGCAGGAAGCGATCGTCGCCGCGATGCTCGCGCACCTGCGCGCCGGCCGCAGCGTCGCGCGGCTCAAGGGCGGCGATCCGTTCGTGTTCGGCCGCGGCGGCGAGGAACTGGCCGCGCTCGGTGCGGCCGGTTTTCCGGTCGAGGTCGTGAACGGCATCACCGCGGGCATCGCCGCGCCGGCCGCGCTCGGCATTCCGGTCACGCAGCGCGGCGACGCGCAGGGCGTGATCTTCGTCACGGGCCACGGCGCGGGCGCCGACGAGCCCGACTGGCGCGCGCTGGCGGCCACGCGCATGACAATCGTGATCTACATGGGCATCCGCCGGCTCGATGCGATCGCGGCGGCGCTGCGCGACGGCGGCCTGCCCGGCGATACGCCGTGCGCGGCGATCGAGAACGCGACCCGCCCCGAACAGCGGCACGTGCTCGCGACGCTCGACACCGTCGTCGAACGCGTCGGCGCGACCGGCATCGGTTCGCCTGCGATCGTCGTGATCGGCCGCGTCGCGGCGCTTGCCGACGATCCCGCGGTGCGTGCGGCGCTCGGCGGCGGCGCATGATGCGCGTCGCGCTCGGCGTCGGTTTCCGCGCGGGCGCGACGGCCGCGCAACTCGATGCCGCGATCCGCGCGGCGCTGGCGCTCTACCCGGCCGCCGAACCGGCGCTCGTCGCGACGCTCGCCGACAAGGCGCGTGCCCGCGCGCTGCGCACGCTGTGCGCGCGACGCGGCTGGCCGCTCGTCGCGTTCGACGCGGCGCAACTCGCGAGCCGTCCCGAACTGGCCGCGAGCGGCCCGTCGGACGCCGCGCTCGCGCGCTTCGGCGTCGCGGGCGTGGCCGAGCCGTGCGCGCAACTCGCGGCGCCGCACGGCCGGCTGCTCGGCCCCAAATCCATCCGGAACGGCGTGACGGTCGCACTCGCCGGCCCGCTCTGAACCCTTTGTTTCGCTTTCGACAGGACGATTCCCGATGAAGACCGATTCCGAATCCCATCAGCGGATGGCCGAGCGCCGCCGTGCCGGCCACGAGAAGAAGCAGGCCGCCGCCACCCATGAAAAAGGCCTGCTGATCGTCCACACCGGCAACGGCAAGGGTAAGAGCACGGCCGCGTTCGGCATGGCCGTGCGCGTGCTCGGCCACGGCATGCGGCTCGGCGTCGTGCAGTTCATCAAGGGCGCGCTGCACACGTCCGAGCGCGACTTCCTCGGTGCGGTCGCGGAATGCGACTTCGTGACGATGGGCGACGGCTATACGTGGAACACGCAGAATCGCGACGCCGACATCGCGACCGCGCGCAAGGGCTGGGACGAGGCGCGCCGGATGATCGAAAGCGGCGACTACCGGATGGTGATCCTCGACGAGCTGAACACCGTGCTGAAGTACGAATACCTGCCGCTCGACGAAGTGCTCGCGACGCTCGTCGCGCGTCCGGAGTCGGTGCATGTCGTCGTTACCGGGCGGCACGCGCCCGATGCGCTGATCGACGCGGCCGATCTCGTCACCGAAATGCGGCTCGTCAAGCATCCGTACAAGGAGCAAGGCGTGAAGGCGCAGCGCGGCGTGGAGTTCTGAGCGTGCCGGCCTGCCCCGCGCTGTTCGTCAGCGCGCCCGCGTCCGGTCAGGGCAAGACGTCGGTGACGGCCGGCCTCGCGCGGCTGCACCGCCGGCTCGGCCGCCGCGTTCGCGTGTTCAAGACCGGGCCCGATTTTCTCGATCCGATGCTGCTCGAACGCGCGAGCGGCGCGAGCGTGCATGCGCTCGACCTCGGGATGGTCGGCGAGGCCGGCTGCCGCGCGCTGCTGGCCGAGGCCGCGCGCGATGCGGACCTGATCCTGATCGAGGGCGTGATGGGGCTGTTCGACGGCACGCCGAGCAGTGCCGACCTCGCGGCCGCGTTCGGCGTGCCGGTCGTCGCGGTGATTTCCGCGAAGGCGATGGCGCAGACCTTCGCGGCGATTGCGTTCGGGCTCGCGCGGTTCCGGCCGGGGCTGCCGTTTCACGGCGTGCTGGCGAACCGCGTCGGCTCGGCCCGGCATGCGCAATTGCTGCAACAGGCGCTGCCCGACGACCTGCGCTGGCTCGGGCACGTGCCGGCCGATGCGGGCATCGCGCTGCCGGAGCGGCATCTCGGCCTGCACCAGCCGGCCGACATCGACGATCTCGATGCGCGGCTCGAACGCGCGGCCGACGTGCTCGCGCAGACGGCGCTCGCCGAATTGCCGCCTGCCGTCGCGTTCGCGGAACCGGACGTCGCGGCGCCGCTGCCGCGTGCGCTCGCCGGCAAGCGGATCGCCATCGCGCGCGATGCGGCGTTCTCGTTCATCTATCCGGCGAATCTCGCGCTGCTCGATGCGCTCGGTGCGCAGCTGCGGTTCTTCTCGCCGCTCGCCGACGAACCGGTGCCGGACGATTGCGACGCGCTGTTCCTGCCGGGTGGTTATCCGGAACTGCATGCGGCGACGCTCGCGGCGAATGCCGAAACCGCGCGGACGATTCGTGCGCATGCGGCCGCGGGCCAGCCGATCGTCGCGGAATGCGGCGGGATGGTGTATCTGTGTGAATCGCTGACCGACGTGGACGGCGCAACGACGCCGATGCTGGGCCTGCTGCCGGGCCAGGCGACGATGCAGCGCCGGTTCGCGGCGCTCGGCATGCAGCAGCTCGATACGCGCACCGGGCCGATACGCGGGCATACGTTTCATTATTCCCGGCTCGCCACGCCGCTGGAACCGGTCGCGAACGCGGTGCGCCCCGACGGCGCGTCGGGCAGCGGCGAAGCCGTCTATCGCCGCGGCGCGATCGTCGCGACGTACATGCACATGTACTGGCCGTCGAATCCGGATGCGGTCGTGGCGTTGTTCAGCGGGGAAGCTGTACTAGATTGATCGATACCGCGCTCGGCTCGAGACGGCACAAGTCATGCCCGGATTGCGGGGCACTTTGCAACGATCGCGTCGCTCGACGCGCGCGGCTACAGATGTCGTTCGATATCCATCCGCTGATGCAGGACCCGAATCACATCGATCGTGTCATCCGTTTCGCGATAAAACACGACGTGAGAGCCAACTGCGTACCGGAAATACCCATCCCGAGCAATGCAAGTCCGACCAGCCTTCTTGCCGCGTGCCAGCGCTTCCATCGTCCCGATCAGATCCCGGTGGTAGTGGTCTGCCTGTTCCAGTGACCAATGCTCGACGGTATAACGCCAAATGTCTTCGAGATCGAGTTCGGCCAGCGGGGTTAGCCGAAGCTGTCTGCCTTTAACCGCCATGCGTGGCCCGCATGCGGACCAGGAAGGCCTCGCTGTCGAATGGCTTGGGCTCCCCTGATGCCTCACCGGCCTTCAACGCTTCCTGCAACGCGCGCATTTGCGTTTCGTGCGACTCGAGGAGCCGCAAACCGGCGCGCACGACATCGCTTGCGGAACCGTATCGCCCCGATTGCACTTGAGCGTCGACGAATTCGGCAAAGTGGTCGCCCAGGGAAACGGATGTGTTTCGCGACATGAGTCACCTCCTTTTCGATGCGATGATCATATACCAAAATTTGGTACATCTCGCATTCGGACGCACTGGCGACCTTGTCGATGTCCAGCCCTGCGCCGCGTGCGTTGCTTCCTTCGTCAAGTCAGGGTTTTTCGCGGCCCGGCGCTTCCGAACGCGAAGTCCGGATCACGGTGCCGTCGGGCGAGAAATGCGCATTGAACATCGCATCGCCCGAAACGCCGCCCTCGGCCCAGTGCCAGCTCCACACCTCTTCATGGCTCAACGCGTATTGCGCGACCTCGGTCGGCTTGCCCAGCAGTTGCCGCACGTCGTCCTTCGACATCCCGGGCACGACCTTCGCAATGTTCGCCGCCGTCAGCGCCTGCGTGATCGACACGAGCCGGCCGTCGGGCCCGAAATCGAGCATGTAGGTGCTCGTGCCGTACGGGCCGCGCGGATACTCGAACCGTTGCGAGCCGTCGTCACCCTGCCTGACCATCTCGGGCTTGCCGGCCTGGCGGAGCACGTCTTCGGTCGTCGAGACACCCGGCTGCAGGTTGCCGAACGCCATCGGATCGGGCTTGATCGCATTGACCGCATCGGCCACTTTCTGGTCGTCGCACCCGGCCGCCAGAACGCCGACGGCGCAGGCCGCCAGCACGGTCAGAAGCTGTTTTCGCATTTCGTCCACACCTGTATTCATCGAGCCGATCCGGCGTCGCGCGCAGCGTAGCACGCGGCCTGCCCCGCCGATGTCAAGGAGCGTCAAATCAATGTGCAGCCTGCGCGCGTCCGATTTCGTGGACGTGGATGCGGACGCGCTTGCGCACACAGTGCGGCGGCTGCCACGCCGCCGCGCCGCTGCGTCAAACCAGGAACGCCTCGGCCAGCTTCACCCAGTACGACGCACCGGTCGGCAACGCAGCGTCGTTGAAGTCATAGCCCGGGTTGTGCACCATGCAGCCGCCGTCCCCGTCGCCGTTGCCGATGATCAGGTAGCAGCCCGGCCGCTTCTCGAGCAGGAACGCGAAATCCTCGCTGCCGGTAAGCGGCATCATCCCGTCGATCAGGTTCGCATCGCCCGCCCACTCGCGCGCGACGTTGCGTGCGAACGTGGTCATCTCCGCATCGTTGACGAGCACCGGGTAGCGGCGTTGGTAGTCGATCGTCGCGGTCGCGCCGAACACGGCTGCCTGCGCGTGCACGACTTCCTTGATGCGTGTCTCGAGCAGGTCGCGCACCTCCGGTTTCAGCGCGCGCACCGACAGGCGCATCTGCGCGCGGTCGGGAATCACGTTCGGCGCCTCGCCCGCGTGGATCGCACCGACCGTGACGATCGCCATGTCGAGCGGCGACACGTTGCGCGACACGATCGTCTGCAACGCCAGCACGATCTGCGCACACACGACGACGGGATCGATCGCCTTGTGCGGCACCGCGCCGTGGCCGCCGCGGCCCTGCACGTCGATGGTCACGGTATCCGACGACGCCATGAACGGCCCCGGCAGGAAACCGAACTTGCCGGTCGGGAAGCCCGGCATGTTGTGCATCGCGAAGATCGCGTCGCACGGGAACAGCTCGAACAAGCCTTCGTCGAGCATCTTCTTCGCGCCGCCGAGCCCTTCCTCGGCCGGCTGGAAAATCAGGTTCAGCGTGCCCGAGAAGCGGCGCTCGCGCGCGAGATGCTTCGCGGCCGCGAGCAGCATCGCCGTGTGGCCGTCGTGGCCGCACGCGTGCATCTTGCCGGCGATCGTGCTCTGGTACGGCAGGCCCGTCGCCTCGTGGATCGGCAGCGCGTCCATGTCGGCGCGCAGGCCGAGGCGCTGGGCGCCGTTGCCCTCCTTCAACTGCGCGACGACGCCCGTGCCGCCGAGCCCGCGATGCACCGTGTAGCCCCACGACTGCAGTTGCTCCACGACGAGGTCGCTCGTCGCGAATTCCTCGAAACCCAGTTCGGGATGTGCATGGATGCGGTGCCGGATTTCGATCATTTCGTCGGCAAGACCTGCGGGAATCACGCTGTGCGTCACGGGGTCGTCTCCTGTGTGCTGTGGGGAATGTGCTGGCAAGGATAGATGGTTCGCCGGCAACCGGGCAGACGAAAACTCGTCGCGGTAGCAACTGATGGTTGCCGTATCGAGCACGGTGTGCGGTAAGCACAAACCAGCCATCCGGACGACTGCCACGCACGATCCGGACACCTGAAACTGTGCGCTCCGCATCGATTGCCCATGCATGAGGATCCGGCGATGGCTGCCATGACATCTGAAATACCTTCTACACATCAAAGGCTTGCGGATTCTTGTTCATTTTTTTGACGCTTGTACATTTTTTGTGTACGCTGACAAAGAAGTGAACAAGCGATCGCCTCTGATGCCCGAGAATGCCACCCTCCCGATGTCGGAACAGCATGTGCTCGACGAAGCCTGCGCCGCGTTCGAACGCGCGACCCGGCGCTTCAGCGCGCGGCCCGTGCGGGTGCCGGCCGAGTACAACGCGCGTGCCGATGCGATGATCCGCTTCGACATTGCCGGGAAGGCATTCGAAATGCCGGCTGCCGTGAGCCTGCGCGCCGAATCGCTGCCGGGCGCAGTCGCGCAATTGCACCGCCGCGGCGGCGCTACCGCGAAGCCCGGCGAACGGCCGCTGATGCTGATCGCGCCGTATCTTTCGGCCGAACTGGCCGCCGGCCTGACCGACCAGGGCATCCCGTTTCTCGACACCGCCGGCAACGCATGCCTGATTCAGCCGGAGGCGACCGTGATGATCGCGGGCCGGCCGAAGCCCGCACGCACCCCGCGCCGGCAGGCGTCGCGCGCGACGACGCCGAAAGGCCTGGCCGTGATGTTCGCACTCGCGACGCAGCCGGGCCTCGTTGCGCAGCCGTATCGGGGGATTGCCGCCGCGTCGGGCGTCGCGCTCGGCACGGTCAATCTCGCGATGGACGATCTGATCGCACGAGGCCTCGTCGGGCAGCGCCGCAACGGCGAGCGCCTGATTCCCGACTGGCCGCGCTTCGTGCAGGAATGGGTCGCGCTGTACCCGAGCCGCTTGCGCGCGAAACTGTCGAGCCGCCGGTTTGCCGGCCTCGCGCCCGACTGGTGGCGCGGCTTCGATTTCGCGTCGTTCGATGCGCGGCTCGGCGGCGAGCCGGCGGCCGACCTGCTGACGCACGACCTGAAGCCGGCCGCGATCACCGTCTATACGCACGGCGCGGCGTCGCCCCGCCTGCTGCTCCAGGCCCGCCTGCGTCCGGACGAGCGCGGCGACGTCGAAATCCTCGAAGCGTTCTGGCCGCGCACGCCTGCGCTCGACTGGCGCGAGCAGGATGTGCCGCTCGTGCCGCCGCTGCTGATCTACGCGGATCTCGTCTCGTCCGGGGACAGCCGCAATCTTGCCGCCGCCGAGCGGATCCATGACCGATACCTCGCCCATCCGCCCGCTTGAAGTCGATGCGCGCCGGCCGCTCGAGCCGGCGGCAGTCGCGCTGCTGCAAGCGGTCGGCAGCGCCTGCGCGCGCCTCGACGCGGCGTTCGTCGTCGCCGGCGCAAGCGCGCGCGACATCCTGATGTGGCATGTACACGGCATCCGGCCGATGCGCGCGACGCGGGACGTCGACGTTGCGGTGTGCGCGGTGAGCTGGCCGTTTCACGAGCAGCTCGTCGATGCGCTCGTCGCGACCGGGCAATTCACGCGCGCGCCGAAGCAGCAGCAAAAACTGCTGTTCGATAGTGGAACGCACGGTTTTCGCACGGAGCTCGATCTCGTGCCGTTCGGGCCGCTCGAAACGCCGCCGGGCGAGATCGTATGGCCGCCGGGCGGCGAATTCGTGCTGAACGTGCTGGGGTTCCAGGAAGCGGTCGACACGGCGCAGCCGGTGTCGATCGACGCGCGCACCGTGGTGCCGGTGGCCAGCCTGCCGGCGCTCGCGCTGCTGAAGTTGCTCGCATGGAAGGACCGGCGCGCGCGCCAGAACAGCGACGCGTACGACCTGCTGTTCCTGCTGCGCAATTTTCACGATGCCGGCAACCGGGAACGCATCTGGGATGTCGCGCCGGACCTGCTCGAGGCGCATGCGTTCCAGCCGGGCCTCGCCGCCGCCGCGCTGCTCGCGCGGGATGCGACGCGGATTGCCTCGCCGCACACGCGCGACGCCATCCGAGCGCTGTTGTCCGACGCAGCGACTTACGCGGCGCTCGGCCAGGATCTGCTGGCACGCGCGTTCGCGCAGTTGCCGGGTGAATTCATCGATGATGCCGACCGGTATCTCGACGCGTTCCGCAACGCGTTCCTCGTTGATCCGCCCGCGCCGCACGCGTGACGCGCCGCTGCGAAACAGCAACGTCATCGCGCTTTCGCCGCACTGCGCTCAGGCCGCCCAGTCTTCGAGCGACAACCCTACGACACGGCCGAATTCGCGGCCATTGTTCGTGACGAGCACGGCGCCGGCCGCGATCGCATGCCCGGCGATCGACGCATCGTTCGCGCCGATCGGCATGCCGCGCGCGGCAAGATCCGCACGAATCGCGGCAGTTGCGTCGACGGCCGCCGTATCCCACGACAGCACGCCATCCAGCCGCGAAACAAATGCCGTCACGAGTTCCGCATGCTTCGGCGACGCTTTCCTGCCGACCGCGCCGAACCGCATTTCGGCATAAGTGATTGCCGACACGAGTCGGTAAGAAGAGCGATCCATTCTTCACGACACAGGCCGCGCGGTCCATATCCCGGGCGGCCGATGCAGGCACGACGCAGGGCCGCGCGCCCGCCCCGTCACGGCAACCGGAAAGTGTCGAAGAATGTGTCGCGCTCGATCACGGTGAGCGCCGCGCGCTTGTGCGGGAAGTCGAATTCCTTCAGCGTGTAGAACCCGAGCCGGTGCATGTACGCGATGTGCCGCACGTGATCGACGCGCGGCTCGCCGACGAGCCGCTGTGTGCGCGGTTCGTCGACGAACATGTAGTGCAGCACCCCGCTCCACCACGCATGCAGCTTGCCCGCGCTCTGGAAGCGCGAGTCGCCGATCAGCAGGTGCAGCCCGCGATCGTAGTCGTGCGCGTCGTAGAACGGCGCGAGGCGGTCCTCCTTCGCCCAGTAGAACTCGAAATAGCCGAACGGCGTGTCGTCGAAATAGCCGATCATCGGGTGCATGTGCGGATCGGCGAGCCGCTCGGCGAGATACGCCGCATGCTCGTCGCGCGTGCCGCGCTGGTCCCAGAACTGCGCGACGCGATCGAGGTTCATCCAGCCGCTGAACAGGTCCGCGTGCGCGTCGATGTCGACGGTGCGCAGGCTGAACGTCATCCCGACCTGCGGCATGGTGCGCGCATAGATCTCGCCGGCCGGCGACGGCGGCCGCACCGGGTGCCGGTGGCCGTTCGTGATCGCGTAGCGCAGCGGCATCCCGCTCGACGCGGGCGCCTTCAGCCACGGCCGCGGGTTCTGCCAGAACGTCGTGCGCGACACGGTCAGGCGCAGCGTGTCGCCGGCGACCTGCGCGCCGTCGATCACGCCCTCGCGCACCGCACGCGCGACGTACGACGCGACGGCCGCCGCACTGGCGCCGCCGAGCGGCACCGAGATCGTTGCCGCGTCGTGTCGCGTGTCGGTATTGAACAGCTCGACGAACGCCGCGAGCAGTACGTCCGGCGAGTCGTCGGGATGCCATGCGTCGAGCGTGTGCTCGGCGACCTGCGTCGCCTGGCCGTGCGCGGCACCGTCGAGCGCGGCGGCTACCTCGCCTTCGACGGCGTCCGCGACGCCGGCCGGTTTCGTCAGCGTGTCTTCCATCACAGTGCTCCCGCGTCGTGGCGGTCGGCGAGCACGTGAAGCCCCCGTTCGAGCGCCGGAAACAGGCTGCGCTGGAAGTTGTTCCAGCGCAGTTCGAGAATCGTGTCGTCCGGCGCGATCGGCGTGTCGAGCACGTCGCAGATCACCTCGCCGGAATCGATGCCGTTGTCGACGTAGTGGAACGACGCGCCCGTCATCGTCACGGGCTCGACGGACGACGTCGCGCCGCTCGCCCAGTCGACCCGTTCGCCGCGCGCGCCGTGCAACGCGTCGAGCGTCGCCCACGCGCCGCGCCGCTGGTACGGCGAACCGTCGGCCGTGATGCCCGGGTGGATGTTCGCGATGCGCCGGTGAAAGCGCGCACCGGGCCGCACGAGTTCGTCGAGGATCACGAGCAGCCCGTCGAGCACGACGACGTCGGCGTCGAGTTCGAGCAGGCGCTCGAGCAAGCGGCGTTCGAACGCCTGTTTGCCCGCCACGCGCTCGCGCGCGTCGCGCGGCAGCCGCCGGTACGTCGACGCAATCGTGCAGAACAGTTCGTCGACCGGCCGGCCCTGCACCGTCAACCCGTCCGGCAGAATCCACGGCCGGCCCGGCGTGCGCGCGAAGCCGTAGTCGGCCACCTTCGCGCGGTCGGCCGGCGAACCGTCGTCGTCGTCGACGATCACGCCCTCGAGCGTGTAGCGCTCGCCGAGCGGCGAGTCGTTCAGGCGCTCGACGAGGAATTCGAGCGGCGCCTTCATGTAGCGCGTGCCACCCTGATAAGCGACCGGCTGGCCGGCGCGATCGGCCGCGCCATTGCGCAGCGACTGGATGTAGACGAGATTTTTCTTCGGCATGGATGCGTCGTGGAAAAAGCGGACGAAGGCGCCGCGGCCGGCCCGCGCCGGCCACGAAGGCCGGCCGGCGGACCGCGGCGCGCAACGTCACCAGTTGTATTTCGCGGTCGCGATCACCATGCGGTCGGTGCCGAAAACGCAGACGTTCATCGACTGGCAACCGCTGATGTAGTGGCGGTTGGCCAGGTTGGTCCCGTTCACGGCGAAGCGCCAGTTACGCGTGTCGTAATGCACGCCCGCGTCGAACAGCGTGACGCTCGACACCGTCAGCGAGTTGTCGGCCGCACCGGCCGACGCGCTCTGGTAGCGAACGCCGCCGCCGAGGCCGAAGCCCGCGAGCGGCCCCGTGTGCCACGTCCAGTCGGCCCACAGCGACGCCATCTGGCGCGGCCGCGGAATGTCGACCGGCCAGTTGTTCAGCGACACGTCGTTCGCCTTCACGTTCTTCACGTCCTGGTACACGTACGACGCGATCAGCGACAGGTTCCGCGTGACCTTGCCGGTCGCGCTCAGCTCGATCCCGCGCGAACGCACCTCGCCGGTCTGCACCGACTTCGTGCCGGTCGTGTCCTGACTCGGCAGCGCCGGCGTGATCCCGTTGGTCTGGTTGATCTGGTAGATCGCCGCGTTCAGCATCAGGTTCTTGCCGGGCGGCTGCCAGCGCAGGCCGGCCTCGATCTGCTTGCCGCGGGTCGGCTGCGGCAGCCCGCCGCCGAGCAGGTTCACGCCGATCAGCGGATTGAACGACGTCGCGTAGCTGATGTACGGCGACAGCCCGTAGTCGCCCTGGTACGTGAGGCCGACGCGGCCGGTGAACGCCGTCACGTCCGCCTTTGTCGACGTGCCGCCCGCGCGGTCGTCCATCCGCATGTTGACCCAGTCCTCGCGGCCGCCGAGCGTCAGCGTCCAGCGATCCCACTTGATCTGGTCCTGCGCGTACAGGCCGAACGTGTTCATCGTCGTGTACGTGTTGGTGCGGAACGTCGACGCCGGATCGAACACCGCCGTCGTCACCGGCAGGTAGACCGGGTTGTAGATGTTCAGCGGCGGCGCGGCGGCGAGCCATTCGCTGTCGGTCGCGGTCTGGCGGTTGTACTGGAAGCCGAGCAGCAGCGTGTGCTGGAGCGGGCCCGTCGCGAAGCGGCCTTCCACGTTGTTGTCGATGTCGAAGCGGCTGTAGTTCATCTGGAACACGCCGGCCCAGCGCGACACGTCGGTCGTGCTGCCGTCGACGAAGCCGTTGCCGAACACCGAGCCGTTGTCGAGCGACAGGTGCATCAGGCGCACGTTCTGCCGGAACTTCCACGCGGAAGTCAGGTTCTGCTCGAACTGGTAACCGACCGACCACTGCTTCTTGCGGTAGTAGTTGAAGTTCGGGTCGCCTTCGTACACGTCCTTGTTGATCTGGCCGTTCGGGTTCGGCAGCACCGTGCCCTGCGCCGGCAGGAAGTTCGACGAGATGTCGCCCCAGTCCTGCAGGTACGTCGCGGACAGCGTCAGCGACGTATCCGCGTTCGGGCGCCAGCGGAACGACGGCGCGAGCGCGACGCGCTGATCGTTGTTCGGGCCGGTCAGCGCATTGCCGTCGCGCGCGACGCCGACGAAGCGGTACGCGTACTTGCCGTCGGCATCGAGCTTGTCGCCGACGTCGATCATGAACTGCTTGCGCGCGTAGTTGCCGATCTGCACACCGGCTTCGCGCACGCGCTCGCCGTCGGCGAGCTTGGTCTGCACGTCGACGATCGCGCCGGGGTCGCCCGCGCCGTACAGCACCGAGGTCGGCCCGCGCAGCACGGTGATGCTGTCGATCATGTACGGATCGACGCGCCAGCTCGCGAGGTTGATCGTGTTCGGCACCTGCAGCCCGTTCACGTAGGCGGTCGGCGTGAAGCCGCGCAGCGCCGCGTACCAGTCGGAACGGTTGTCCGAACCGTACGACGAGAAGCCCGGCACGTAGCGCAGCGCCGCGTTCACGTCGGTCGCACCGGTCATCTCGATCTGCTGCGCGGTGACGACGTTGACCGTCTGCGGGATCTCGTTGAGCGGCGTGTCGGTCTTCGTGCCGGTCCTGCTGCGCTTCGCGACGAGCCCGACCGTGCCGTCGCCTTCCGAGGCCGCGTTGACGGTGATCGCCGGCAGCGTGCCGTTCGGCGAGCCTTTCTGCGCGCCGTTCGTCGTGCCATTTTTCGCGCCGGTCGACGCGCTGGCCGCCGCACTCGCCGCCGCACCGTTCTGCGCACTGCTGGCCGACGCCGCGGCGCCTGCGTTCACGGCCGGCGCCGTCTGGGCATAAACCTGCCCCGCCGCCGCACCGAACGCCACGCTCGCCGCGGCTGCGATCGCACGCAAACGCGTGCCTGTTGCCCACTCCATCTTTCTCTGCTCCACTTTTTTCATGCGGTCTCCGACCGCGCCTTTGTCAAAGAGCGAAAGCCATCCGGCCCGCGCTCACCCCGTTTTCCTGTCGTTTTTCGTGCGGTGCCCGGGCCGCGCCATCGTCATGGGCGGGTGCGATCCCGTCTTCGAGCGACGCGCAGATTTCGTCCGCGCGGCGCGCCAGTACCGACAGCAGCGTGTCGGACAATCCGTGGCTGTCTTCGCAGCAGCCTTGCAGGTAGATGCGCGGCGCGAAGTGCTCGGGCGTCGCGAGCAGGTAGTCGCGCGTCACGTCGCCGCGCGTGAGCGCATCGCCCAGGTGCGGCGCGAGCCCTTCGAGCAGCGCGGAATGCGTGTCGCGGCGATAGCCGGTCGCGAGCACGAGCGCGTCGAAGCGCTCGACGCGCGTGGCGCCGCTCATCCGGTCGCGCAGCGTCAGCTCGATGCGGCCGTCGCCGGTGCGCACCGCGGCCTCGATCGCACTGTTCGCGAGCAGCGCATGGCGCGGCGCGCCGTCGATGCGCTGCAGGTACAGCATTTCGTAGATCTGCTCGATCAGCGGCCGGTCGACCACCGCGTAGTTCGTATCGCGATAGCGCTCGAGCAGCGCGCGGCGCGCGTCGTGCGGCTGCGCATAAACGACGTCGGTGAACTCGGGGCTGAAGATCTCGTTGACGAACGGGCTGTCGTCGGCCGGCTTCAGCGCACCGGCGCGCATCACGAGGCTCGCGTCGACATGCGGGAAGCGGCGCGCGAGATCGATGAACACCTCGGCCGCGCTCTGCCCCGCGCCGATCACCGCGACGCGGCGGCGCTCGCCGTCCGGCGATGCGACGAGCCGGTCGATATCGGTCAGATAGGATGACGAATGGATCACGCGGTCGCGGCCGAGCGCGGCGAACGCATCCGGAATCGCGGGCGTACCGCCGACGCCGACCGACAGCGCGCGCGTGACGCGCTGGCGCTCGTGGCCCGCGGCATCGCGCGACAGCACGCGCAGCGCGTCGATCCGCGCGCCGTCGCCGTGCACGGGCTCGATCGCCAGCACGGTCTCGCTGTAATGGACGCGATCGTCGAACGCATCGGCAACCCAGCTCAGGTAGTCGTGGAATTCGACGCGGGTCGGATAGAAGTTCTTCAGGTTGACGAATTCGTTCAGCCGGCCACGTTCGAACAGGTAGTTGATGAACGTGTAGCGGCTTTTCGGATCGCGCATCGTGACGAGATCCTTCAGAAACGAGATCTGCATCCGGCAATCGTCGAGCAGCATCCCGCGATGCCAGCCGAATTCCGGCTGGCGCTCGACGAAGCAATGGGCGAACGTGCGTGCGCCGCTGCGCTCCGCGAGGCGAATGGCCAGCGCCAGATTCGACGGCCCGAAGCCGACGCCGATCAGGTCGAATACGGTTTCTCTCTGCATGTCTCAGGTCCCTTGTCGGTGATTCCGGCCCGTCAGACGTGACGGCCGGAGAAGAACGTCTCGCGCAGCATGCGCATCCACAGCGGCTGCGCGTCGGCCAGCGCGAGACGGCGCTGCCGCGTGAAGCCATGCCGCGCGAGATGGTCGGCAACCCGCGCGTGGCCGGCCGGAACGGCACAGCCGACCGCTTCGGTACGCGGGTCGTCGAGAAACAGGTAATGAACGACGGACGGCAGCCAGCCCGCGACGCAATGCGGGCCGCGCCAGCGCGATTCGCCGACCAGCATCCGCAGCCCGCGGTCGTAGTCGCGCGCCGCGACGTGCGGCGCGAGCGCGTCTTCCTTCAGCCAGAACGCCTCGAAGTACGCGAACGGCTCGCCGTCGAAGCAGCCGACCAGCGGCGTCACGTGCGGATCGGCGTCGGGTGCGGCCCCTTGCGCGCCGGGCTGCGCCCCCGGCCAGCCGTCGCGCACGCGCGGCTCGTCGAACCAGCGCGCGAGCCGCACGGTGTCCTCTGCCGGCTGCCAGCCGCGCAGTGTGAAGCGCACGCCGAGCGCCGGCAGGTCGCGCGCGTAGACGTCGCCGCGCGGCGCCGGCGGCCGGCGCGGATGACGCCGGCCGTCGGTGAGCATCGGCAGCGTCGCGCACCGCAGATGCGTGCCGACGAGCCACAGGTCGGCCTGCTGCGCCCAGCCGTCGCGCATGCAGCGGCCGCCGTCGGCGAGCACGCCGCTCGCGCGCAGCGCGTCGAGCGCGACCGCCGGCCACGCGGCCGGGTCGAGCCGGATCGCCGCATGGTGCGCGCCGTCCGAAAACGCCGCGGACAGTGCGGCCAGCAGCGCGCGCCGCTGGTCGGCCGGCGTCGCGCGATGGTTGTATGCGACGAGGCGCAGCGTGCCGTCGTCGGCGAGTTGCGCGCGCAGCAACTGCGCGCCGATGCCGCGGCCCTGCGCGACGCGGATCTCCGTACCGTCGCGCGCGGCGAACAGGCCGTCCGCGAACGCGAGGCGGCACGTATCGGGCATCGTGAATCCGTCCGGACGCACTTCAGCCAGCATGGCGTTCCTCCTGTCCTGTTTCCGCGCGCGCATCGAGCCGCGCGCCGAGCGCCGCGAGCGTCGGCGACGCGAACACGTCGGCGACCGTCAGCGCGTGACCGGCACGGCCGGCCGCGTCGACGAAGCGCACGACATCGAACGACGTTGCGCCGGCTTCGAACAGGTCCGCGCCGGGCTCGGGCGCGGCCCTCGAGAATGTGTCCGACCATAGCGCCGCGAGCGCGGCAGCCGCGTGCGACGGCGCGTCGGCCCGGGTTTCCCCGCTTGCTTGCGCGCTGAAGACCGCATCCGTGACCACACGCGCATCGGGCGCGCCGAGCGCCGCCTCCGACGCGCCGGCAAAACGCGCGACTTCGTCGTGATAGACATCGACGAGCGCATCGACGAAACCGCCGTCGAGCAGTTCGTCCGCATACGAGAACGCGGCGCTCACGCGGCCGTCCGGATGTTCGACGACATCCAGCTCCAGCGTGAACACGACGCGATGGCGCACGTCGTCGAATTCGGCCAGCGACAGGCCGGCCCAGTCGCGTGCGGCCGCGCCCGTCGGGCGCAGGTAGTTGAACATCACCTGGAACAGCGGATTGGCCTGCGCGGTACGGGGCGCGCGCAGCGCCGCGACGACGTCGGCGAACGGCACGTCGGCATGCGCATACGCGGCGAGCGCCATATCGCGCACGTGGGCGAGCACGTCCGCACGGCGCGCGGCCGGGTCGATCCGCGTACGCACGACGACCGAATTGATGAACAGGCCAAGCGCATCGCGTGCCGCGTCGCCGGTCAGTTCGCGTGTCGACGCGAGCACGCCGACCGGCTGGTCGGTCGCACCCGTCGCACGGAACAGCGCGGTGTTGAGTGCCGCATGCAGCAGCATCGGCAGCGTCGCGTGCGCGGCCGATGCGGCGTCGCGTGCGGCGCGGATCAGCGAAGCGTCGAATTCGAACGCGATGCGTGCCGCACGCCATTGCGGCACGGCCGGCGCATCGGCGCGCTGCGGCAGCACGCGCGACGGCAGATCGGCCAGCGCGTCACGCCAGTACGCGATGCGAGCCGGATGGCACGGTGCGGGCAGCACGAACGGTACGACCAGTTGGGCGGCCAGTTGGACAGCTTCGTCGACCGGCACGTCGTCGCCGCGTACGCGAGCGACATAGCGCGCACGAACCGCATCGAGCCACCGCTCGATCGATTCGCCGTCCGACACGATGTGATGGATCGTCACCGACAACACGTGGTCGTCCGCGCCGAGCCGCAGCACGCGCGCGCGCCACAGCGGCGCATCGGCAGCGAGATCGAACGGTGTGAGCGCATCGTCGGCGGTCAGCGCCGAAGCGCCGGCAAGCGCATCGGCGCTGACCGCCGACAGGTCGACGACCGGCAATTCGACCGTCGCCGCCACATCGATCCGCTGGCCCGGCAGCGCACCGTCGTGAGCGACGAGCCGCACACGCAGCGCCGGATGAACGGCCGCCACATCGGAGAACGCGGTACGCAGCGCATCGATGTCGAGCGGGCCGCGCACGCGCAGCGCGACCGGGATGTTGTACGCGGCGCTGTCCGGCTGCGCGCGCCACAGGAACCACAGGCCGAGCTGCGCGGGCGACAGCGGCCACACGCCGTTTGCGTCGGGTTTGGCCACCGCGACGCCCGGCGCAGAGGCACCGCCATGCGCGGCGCGCGGTGCGTCGGCCACCTGCAGCGCGTACTGCGCGAGCACGGGAGCCTCGAACAGCGCGCGCACGGGCATGTCGCGGCCGAGCCGTTCGGCCACGCGCGTCGCGACGCGCACGGCGGCGAGCGAATGACCGCCGAGATCGAAGAAGTGATCGCCACGGCCGACGCGCTCGAGATTCAGCACATCGCACCAGATCGCCGCGAGCTCGGCTTCATCGCCGTCGCGCGGCGCCTCGTACGCACGTTCGACGCGCACGGGCGCCGGCAGCCGCGCGCGGTCGACCTTGCTGTTCGCGTTGCGCGGCAGCGCATCGAGCACGATCAGTTGCGCGGGCACCATGTAGTCGGGCAGCGTGCGGCGCAGGTGCGCGTCGAGCGTCGCGACTTCGACGGGCTGCGCGGCCGCCTGTGCGTCGGCGGTCAGTTCGACATACGCGACGAGCTGCGCAAGCGCGCCCTGCCCGTGCACGACCGCGCACGCTTCGCGCACCGCATCGTGCGCGGCAAGCTGCGCCTCGATTTCGCCGAGCTCGATGCGCAATCCGCGCAGCTTCACCTGATGATCGACGCGGCCGATGAAGTCGAACACGCCGTCCGCGCGGCGCCGCACGAGGTCGCCGGTGCGGTACAGGCGCGCGCCCGGCGCACCGTACGGATCGGGCACGAAACGCTCGGCCGTCAGCGCCGGGCGGTCGAGATAACCGCGCGCGACGCCGATCCCCTCGCCGCCCAGGTACAGCTCGCCGATCACGCCGACCGGCAGCGGATGCAGCCGCTCGTCGAGCACGTGCGCGGTGCGTGCGCCGACCAGCGTGCCGATCGGCAGATACGCGGCGTCGCCGAGCTTCGCGAGATCGTCATCGGGCCGGAACATCCACAGCGTCGGCGTGATGACCGTCTCGGTCGGGCCGTAGCCGTTGACCACGCGCACGTTCGGCAGCGCGCGGCGCAGCATCGCGAACGCCTCGCGCGACGTCGCTTCGCCGCCGACGGTCAGCGAACGCAGCGTCGGCGGTGCGCCGTGCGCGAGCGCCCATTCGGCGAGCTGCGCGGCGCAGCCGGGCGGCACGTAGGTCATCGTCACGCCGTCGCGGACCATCATCGCGCAGGTCTGCGCGGGCGGCCACAGCACGTCGGCCGTCACCGACACGGCGGCGCCCGACATGTATTGCGAAAACCAGCCTTCGTGCGCGCCGTCGAAGTTGACCGACTGAAACAGCAGGAACACGTCGTTCTCGCCCGCGCCGTAGCGCTCGGCAATCGCCGCACAATGCAGCGCGAACGACGCATGGTCGACGATCACGCCCTTCGGCTTGCCGGTCGAGCCCGACGTGTAGATCGCGTAGGCCGCATGGCCGGGCAGCACGTCCGGCAGCGCGACGTCCGCGGCTTCGTCGAGCGCATCGATTTCATCGGCGCGCCACGCGCGCAGTTCCGGCAGCCCGGGCAGCGACGCGACGCTCGCGCCGTCGGTCAGCACGTGCGCAATGTTGGCGTCGCCGACGATCTGCGCGAGCCGTTCGCGCGGATGGGCCGGATCGAGCGGCACGAACGCGGCGCCCGACTTCAGCACCGCGATCAGCGCGACGAGCAGGTCGACCGAGCGCTGCAGCGCGACGCCGACGCGCATCTCGGGCCGCACGCCTGCCGCCACCAGATGACGTGCGAGGCACGCCGCACGTGCATCGACTTCGCCGCGCGTCAGTGCACGATCGATATCGGCAACGCCGCGTGCGTCGGGCCGCGCGTGTGCATGTGCGGCGATGCGTGCATGCACGGGCACGAACGGTTCGGCTTCGGTCGCGCCCGCCGGCGCGTTCCAAGCGAAGAGCTGTGCGCGCTCGTCGGCGGGCAGCCAGTCGAGGTCGCCGACCGGCTGGTCGGGCCGCGCGAGCGCATCGGCGAGCAGCGTGACGAAGCGCGCGGCCAGTCGTGCAATCGCGTCGGCGTCGAACAGGTCGAGCGCGTAGATGAACGCGGCGTCGAACGTACCGTCGGGCGTTGCCTCGACGGCGAGCGTGAGATCGAATTTCGCGGACGGCGTGCCGGACGGCAGCAACGCGGCGGCTGCCGCGCCGAGCGCCGGCAGCGCGCGGCGCTCGCCGTAGGCTGCCATCACCTGGAACAGCGGATGGTGGCTCGCGCTGCGCGGCACGCCGAGCGCATCGACCACCTGCTCGAACGGCACGTCCTGGTGCATCTGTGCGTCGACGAGCGCGCGCTGCGTGCGCGCGACCAGCGACGAGAAATCGCCGTGCGCGGGCACGTCGACATCGATTGCAAGCGTGTTGACGAAGAAGCCGATCAGGCCGGCGACTTCCGCGCGTTCGCGGTTTGCAGCCGGCACGCCGACGCAGATCCGCGCATCGCCGGTCGCGCGCGCGAGCAGCGCATCGAGCGCGGCGAGCAGCACCGCGAACGGCGTCGCACCCGACGCGGCCGCGAACGCACGCAGCTGCGCGCCGACGCGCGCGTCGAGCGAAAACACATGGCGGGCACCGCGCGCACTGCGGCGCGCGGGCCGTGCGGCCGCGCCAGGCAGCGTCAGCACACCGCGCTGCGGATCGAGCCGTTCGCGCCAGAACGCGAGCTGGCGATCGCGTTCGCCGGCGTCGAGCCAGCGGCGCTGCCACAGCGCGTAGTCGGCATACTGGATCGGCAGCGGCGCGAGCGGCACCGGCTGGTCGGACGCATACGCGTGGTAGAACGCCGCGAACTCTTCCAGCATCACGCCCGACGACCAGCCGTCCGACACGATGTGGTGCACGGTCAGCGCGAGCCAGTGGTGCGTCGCGTCGAAGCGGACCAGGTGCGCGCGCACGAGCGGCGGCGTGCCGAGATCGAACGGTTCGGCTTCGTCGGCCGTCGCGACGGCCTCCGCGCGCGCGGCGCGCTGCGCGGCCGGCAACGCTTCGAGATCGGTTTCGCGCCACGGGCAGCGCAGCGGCGCATGGATCGTTTGAGCGACACCGTCCTGCGCCTCGTCGAAGGTCGTACGCAGCGCTTCGTGACGCGCGATCAACGCGTCGCAGGCAAGACGCAGCGCATGCGCGTCGACCGGGCCCGTCAGCGCAAGCCGCTCGGTGATGTGATACGCGTCGGGCGCATCGATCAGCCGTGCATGCAGCCACAGCCGCGTCTGCGCGAACGACGCCGGCACGCGGTCGCTGCGCGGCGTGCGCGGCGGGATCGGCAGCACGCGGAAGTCGATGCCGGCCGCGCCGAGCTTGTCGATGAAGACCGCGCGCTGCGCGTCGGGCAGTTGCGCGAAACGCGTCGCGAGCGCGAGCCAGTCGGGTTGAACCTTCGTCATCCGTCGTCCTTATTGGGTTTCCAGTTCGCCGAGCAGCGCGTCGATCGCGCTCGCCGCATCGGTCGCGCCGCGTGCCGCGCAGGCCGCGTCGATCGCTTCCGCGCAGCGCGCGAGCGTGCGTGTGTCGAACAGCGTGCGCAGCGGCAGCGCAAGCCCCCAGTGCAGGTTCGCCTGCGCGTGGGCCTGCGTCGCGAGCAGCGAGTGGCCGCCTAGCAGGAAGAAATCGCCGTCGCGGCCGATCGCGTCGACGTGCAGCACGCGTTGCCAGATATCCGCGAGCGCGCGTTCGGTATCGGTCGCGAGTTCGACGGCTTCGGCCGCTTCGCGCACCGGCGCGGGCAACGCATGGCGGTCGCACTTGCCGTTCGGCGTGACGGGCAACGCGTCGAGTTCGATCAGCTGCGACGGCACCATGTAGGCCGGCAGTTGCGCGCGCAACGCGTCGAGCAGCGCCGCACGGTCGAGCGGGCCCGCGTCGCCGCGTGCGACATAGCCGATCAATTGCTCGTCGCGCACGATCACGACCGCATCGTTCACGCCGGGCGCCGCACGCAGCAGCGCCTCGATCTCGCCCGGCTCGATCCGCTGGCCGCGCAGCTTCACCTGCGTGTCGACGCGGCCGAGATAGTCGAGCGCACCGTCGGCGCGCCGGCGTGCGAGGTCACCCGTGCGGTACATGCGTGCGCCCGGCGCGAATGGATCGGGCACGAAACGCTCGGCGGTCAACGCCGGGCGGCCGAGATAACCGCGCGCCAGGCCCGCGCCCGCGAGATACAGTTCGCCGGTCGCGCCGGCCGGCACCGGCTGCCATGCGGCATCGAGCACATGCAGCTGCAGGTTCGCGATCGGATGGCCGATCGGCACCGCGACCGCGTTCGCGTCGTCGGGGCCGCAAGTCCAGTTCGACACGTCGATCGCGGCCTCGGTCGGCCCGTACAGGTTCACCAGCGTCGCATTCGGCAGCAGCCGCGCCATCTTCGCGACGAGTTCGGGCGCGAGCGCCTCGCCGCTCGCGACGATCAGGCGCACGCTGTCGCATTGCGCGGAGGCCGAGAAATCGTCGAGATACGCGGCGAACGCAGCGAGCATCGACGGCACGAAATGCAGCACCGTCACGCCGTGCGCATGGATCGCGGCCGCGAGACGCGCCGGATCGCGATGGTCGCCGGGCGCGGCGATCACGAGCTTCGCGCCGATCGCCAGCGGCCACACGAATTCCCAGACCGACACGTCGAAGCCGAACGGCGTCTTGTGCAGCACGACATCGTCGCGCGTCAGACGGTATGCGTGCTGCATCCACGCGATCCGGTTCGCGAGCGCGCCGTGCGTGTTGCCGGCGCCCTTCGGCTTGCCGGTCGAGCCCGACGTGTAGATCAGGTACGCGAGTCGGGCGTCGTCGATGGCGACACCTGCGGGCGCTTCTTCACCTTCCTCCGCTTCATCGGCGAGCAGGTCCGCAACCGTCAGCAACTGCGTCGCGGTATCGGCGCCGAGCGCGGCCTCGACCTGCTCGCGCAGATGCGCCTGCGTGATCGCGACGGCCGGCCGCGCGTCGCGCAGCAGGTACGCGATGCGCTCGGCCGGATAGTCGGGATCGACCGGCAGGTACGCGGCACCGGCCCTCAGCACGCCAACGAGCGCCATCACCATGTCGAACGAGCGCTCGACGCACAGCGCGACCGGCGTGTCGGGCCGTACGCCGCGCCGGCGCAGCGCGGCCGCGATGCGCGACGTGCCGACGTCGAGTTCGCGATAGGTCGCGCGATGCACGCCGCCGTGAACGTCCGCGTATTCGAGCGCGATCGCGTCGGGCGTCGCGCGCGCCGCATCGACGAATTGCAGATGCAGCGGCTGACGTTGCGAAGCCGGCCATGACTGCGCGGTGTCCTGCGCAAGCGCCAGCGCGTCGCGGGTTGCGTCGTCCGCGATCGACAGCGCGCCGAGCAGCGCGTCCGGCGTGCGGGCCAGCGCATCGAGCGCGCAGGCGAACGCACGGTGCCAGGTCTCGACCTGCCGCGCATCGATGCGTGCGGTGTCGTAGCCGTAGTCGATCGTCAGCTCGGCGCCGCTCTCGATCACGAGCGTCAGCGCAAAATCGGTCGCTTCGATGCTGCGCACGCCGCTCAATGCAAGCGCGCGCGGATCGGCGTCGCACGCCGTGTCGTCCACCGGGTAGTTCTCGAACACGACCAGCGTGTCGAACAGTGCGCCGCCCGCACCGCGCGCCCAGCGCTGGATGTCGGCAAGCGGCGTGTGCGCATGCTCGGCGGCCGCCGCATTCTCGCGTTGCAGCGCTTGCAGCCAGTCGGCCGCGCGCTGCTGCGGCGCGGGTGCGGTGATCACCGGCAGCGTGTTGATGAAAAGACCGAGCACCGTGTCGACATCCGCGAGCGCATCGGGGCGGCCCGCGACGGTCGCGCCGAACGCGACGGCCGGCTGGTGCGTCATCCGCTGCAGCGCGAGCGCCCACGCGCCCTGCACCAGCGTGTTGACCGTCAGCTTCAGTGCGCGCGCCGTCTGCGCGACGCGAGTCAGCGCATCCGCATCGATCGTCGCGTGCCACGTGGCCATATCGGCGTCCGCGCGATCGGCCGCGCGTTCCGCGATCAGCGTCGGCGCATCGAGCCGCGCGAGGCGTTCGGTCCAGAAGCGTTCGTCGGCTTCGCTATCGCGCGTGCCGAGCCACGCGATGAAGTCGCGATAGCGCAGCGCCGGGCGGCTCGCGAACGGCGATACCGCGTCCGGGTCGCGATAGTCGTGCAGCACGTCCGCGAGCAGGCGCGCGGTGCTCCAGCCGTCGAGCAGCACGTGGTGACGCGTCCACACGACGCGCCATGCGTCGTCCGTCACGCGGATCAGCGTGAGCCGCATCAGCGGCGGCTCGCGCCAGTCGAAACCGCGTGCGCGGTCGGTCGCGAGCCATGCGTCGAAATCGGCGTCGAGCGTGTCGCCGCGCGTGCGCCAGTCGAGCCGCTCGACCGGCATCCGTGCGTAGCGATGAACGCACTGCAGCGGTGCGGCTTCGTCGGGCATCACGCTCGTGCGCAGGATGTCGTGGCGCGCAACGGACGCGTCGAACGCGGCCGCGAGGCGGTCGGCATCGAGCGCGGTCGCGGTCGCGACGAGCTGGTTCACATAGCTCGCGTGGCCGGGCGCGAACAGCGCATGGAACAGGATGCCCTGCTGCGTCGGCGACAGCGGATACACGTCGTCGATCGTGCGCCAGTCGAGCGGCGTACGTTCGATCGCGGCCTGCGTGAGGCCGGCGGCCTGCGCGAGCGGGAAATCGCCCGGCGTCGCGCCGCCGCCGCGATGCGCGACGCGCGACGCGCACGCGTCGACGAGTTCGCGCAATGCGACTGCAAAGCGTTCGGCGAACGCGTCGATCGTCGCACGCTCGAACTGGGGCGCGCCATAGACCCAGTGCACTTTCAGCGTGCGCGCGCCGTCGCGGTCCGTATCGAGGTACGCGTGGATCGCGAGCGTATTGCCGAGCGGCCCTTGAGGATCGCGCTCGACGCCGGTGCCGCCGAAACGCGGCACGAGCGTTGCGTCGCGCGGCGCGTCGAACTGGCCGAGATAGTTGAACGTGACGCGCGGGCGCGGCACGGCGGCCAGCGCCGCGCGCGTCGCCGCATCGCCGTAATGCGCGAGCACGCCGAAGCCGAGCCCCTTGTGCGGCACCGCGCGCAGCGTGTCCTTGACCGCGCACAGTGTGTCGCTCGCGGTCGCTTCGACCGGCAGCGTCACCGGGTAGTGGCTCGTCAGCCAGCCGATCGTGCGGCTCGCGTCCGCATCGTCGAACAACGCCTCGCGGCCGTGCCCTTCCAGTTCGATGCGGCACGATGCGCCGCCGCCGCGTGCGCCGGACAGCGCCAGCGCGAGTGCGGCACCGAGAAGCTCGATCGACTGCGTGCGATAGGCCGCATGCGCATCGGTCAGCGCCGCGCGGGTCAATGTCGCGTCGATCGTCTGCATGACGATGGCTGCATCGGCATTCGTCGCCGCTGCGTCGGGATGATCGGGCACGAGGTCGTCGCCCTGCGCCATCCCGGCCCAGTACGCGGTTTCGGCTACAAACGGCGATGCCGGTTCCGTCGCGGCGCGCGCGAGCCGTGCGGCCCATGCGTCCGTACGCAGGCCCGGCTGCGACAGTCGGACCGGCGTGCGTTCGCACGCGGCGCGGTAGGCCGTGTCGAGCTCGTCGAGCAGGATGCGCCACGACACGCCGTCGACGATCGCGTGGTGAATCGCCAGATAGAGCCGCGACGACCCGTCCGGCAGCCGTGCCGCGCATGCGCAAGCGAGCGGCCCGCGGCCGAGATCGAGACGGCGCTGCAACGCGTCGAAACGAGCAAGCGCGTCGGCTTCGCCGCGGGCGGCGACTTCGACGAACGGCAGCGCATCGTATGGCTTCGCGGCATCGCTGGCGTGCCACGTGCCGTCCGAGCCGCGCGAGAAGCGTTGACGGAACGCATCGTGATGCGTCAGCAACGCATCGAATGCGCGCGCGAACGCGTCCGCGTCGAACGGCCCTCGCACGTCGAACGCGACCGACTGGTTCCAGTGGCCGCGCTGCGGGACGTCGAGCGCGAAGAAGCGTTGCTGCGCAGGCGTCAGGATTGGCGCGGCAGCCGGCGTCGCCACTACAGCTGCGATTGCGGGCTGTGCGGTAGGAGTCACGTCCTCGGTCTTCGCGATGCGTGCGAGTTCGGCCACCGTCGGGTTGTCGAACAGTTGCTTCGGCGTGAAGCGCACGCCGCGCTTGCGCGCACGAGCGATCACCTGCAGCACGAGGATCGAATCGCCGCCGAGTTCGAAGAAGTTGTCGTCGCGGCCGACCTGCGGCGCCTTCAGCACGGCCTGCCAGACTTCGGCGAGCACCATTTCGACCGCGCCCTGCGGCGCGTCGCCGGACGCGATCGCGACGGGCGCGGCAGCCAGTTCGCGCAGCGCCGCGCGATCGATCTTGCCGTTCGCGGTCACCGGTAGGCGCGCGAGCACGACGAACTGCGCGGGCACCATGTAGTCGGGCAGCTTCGCGGCAAGCGCCGCGCGCATGGCGGCCTCGTCGAATGCCGCACCGTCGCGCATCACGACGAAGGTCGCGAGCCGCAGGCGGCCGTCATGCTCGATCGCGAGCGTTTCGGCCTGCGCGATCGGGCCGGCCGCGCGCACGGCCGCACTCACCTCGCCCGGTTCGACGCGGTAGCCGCGGATCTTCACCTGGTCGTCGATGCGGCCGAGGAACGCGAGACGGCCGTCCGCGCGCAAGCGCACGCGGTCGCCGGTGCGATACAGCCGCGCGCCGGGCGTGAACGGATCGGGCACGAAGCGTTCGGCGGTCTGTGCCGGACGCCCGAGGTAGCCGCGCGCGACGCCCGGCCCACCGAGATACAGCTCACCCGTCGCGCCGGCCGGCACGCATGCGCCGAATGCGTCGAGCACCAGCGCGCGCGCATTCGGCAGCGGCAGGCCGAGCGGCACGCCGCTCGCGGGATCGCGCGCATCGGCGGCGATCGACGCCGTGTCGCATGCGATCGCGCCGACCGTCGCTTCGGTCGGCCCGTAATGGTTGATCACGCGGCAGGCCGGCGCGAGCGCGGCCAGGCGCGCAACGAGCGCCCACGTGAGCGTTTCGCCGCCCGTCACGAGCGCGTGGCGCGGCAGCACGTCAGCCGGCGCGCGCGCGTCGAGCAGCGCCTGCAGGTGGCTCGGCACGATCTTCAGCACGCCGACGTCGCGGCGGCGCATCTCGTCCGCGAACAGGTCGGGATCGAACGCACACGCGGCCGGCAGCAGGTGCAGCGTGCGACCCGCGCACAGCGCGCCGAACAGCGTCGTGTGGCCGAGGTCGGCCGCAACGGTCGACACCATCGCGAACGATGCATCCGGTGCGAACGCGAGTTCGTCGAGCATCCCCTGTACGTAATCGGCCAGTGCACCGTGCGACACGACGACACCCTTCGGCGTGCCGGTCGAGCCCGACGTATAGATCAGGTACGCGCCCTGTTCCGGATGCGGCGCGACGCGCACGCCGGCCGCATGCGCGAGCGTCGCGTCCTGTGCGAGCGTATCGACGTCGAGCGGTTGCGCGTCGATGCCGGCGGGCCACGCGACCGTCTCCGCGACGAGCGCCCAGCGCGCGCCGCAGTCGGCTGCTGCCGCGGCGAGTCGTTCGGACGGTTGCGCGGGATCGAGCAATACGGCAAGCGCACCGGCTTTCAGCGCGCCGAGCAGGCCGACGACGAAGCGCGCCGAACGTTCGACGCAGACGATGACGGACGCTTCGGCGGCGACGCCGCGCTGCGTCAGCGCATGCGCGATGCGGTTCGACGCGTCGTCGAGTTCGGCGAACGTCAGCGACGCCGACGCATCGGCGAGCGCGACGCGATGCGGATACGCGGCCGCCTGTCGCGCGAACGCGGCGACGATGTCGGCATGTTCGACGCGCAGCGCACGGCCGTCGCGCGGCTGGCGCGAGGCGGCCGATGCGTCGCACGGCAGCGTGGCCGTCGCGCATTGCGGATCGTGCGCGGCCGCGCCGACGAGCGCCGCATAGCTGTCGAGCCACGCGCGTGCGGTGTCGGCGTCGATGCAGTCGGTCGCATAGGCCGCGACCAGTTCGATCCCGTTCGCGTCGTCGGTGAAATCCAGCGCGAAATCGAAACGCGCGGCCAGGTCGGGCCCCGGCGTGGCAACAGCGGTCGCGCCCGGCAGCACGCTGTCGTGCCGCGCGTCGAACTGCTGCGCGAATTTCACGCGCAGCCATTCGTCGCCGCGCTTGACCGGCGGCTTCACCGCATCGACGACACGCTCGAACGGCACGTCCTGGTGCGCAACCGCGTCGAGCGCCGCCGTACGCGCCGCGTCGACGAGCGTACGGAACGGCAGCGTCGGCGCCACGCGCACGCGCAGCGCGACCGTATTCAGGAACAGCCCCAGCAACGCACGCGTTTCAGCGCGCTGGCGATGCGCGACCGGCACCGCGACGACGACGTCCGTTTCGCCGGTCAGGCGCGACAGCCATGCGTCGAGCGCGGCCAGCAGCACCGTGAAGACGGTGGCCTGCGCGTCGCGCGCGAGTTGCCGCACGTCGGACGCGACCGCGTCGGGCAGGCGTACCGATACACGCGCGCCCTGCAGCGTACGCGCGGCGCCCGGCTGACGATCGACCGGCAGTGCGATCGGGCCCGGCACGTCGCGCAATGCGCCGCGCCAGTAATCGAGCTGGCGTTCGCCCTCGCCGCCGGCCAGCATGTCGCGCTGCCAGTCCGCGTAGTCGGCGTACTGGATCGGCAGGTCGGGCAGCGACGGTTCACGGCCTTCGGCATACGCGCGGTACGCGGCCGACAGTTCGTCGAACGCGCAGCGCGAGCTCCAGCCGTCGGTGATTGCATGATGCGCGGTCAGCAGCAGGCGGTGACGATCGTCGGCGAGCGCGACGAGCGTCGCGCGCAGCAGCGGGCCGCGGGCGAGATCGAACGGCTCGGCCGCATCGCGCTCGGCAAGCCGCGCGGCTTGCGCGTCGCGCGCGGCCGGCGGCAGATCGCGCAGGTCGATGTCGGCGATCGACACCGGCAGATGCGCATGAATCCGCTGCATCACGACGCCGTCGTCGTTGTCGACGAGCGTCGTGCGCCACGCCTCGTGCCGGCCGATCACGTGATCGAGCGCGCGCTGCAGCGCGTCGCGATCGAGCGAGCCGTCGATCGTCCAGTGCGCGGCGATGTGATACGCGGCGCTCGCGTCACGCGTTTGCGCGAGCACCCAGAAACGTTGCTGCGCGAGCGACGCCGCACGGTCGACATGCGGCGCGCTCGATGCGGCCGCATCGGCCGACGCGCGGCGTGAGGAAATGGCGGCCAGCGGCTCGCCGGTCTCGTGCTCCGCGCGATCGACCGTTTCGGCCAGTTCCGCGAGCGCCGGATCGGCGAACAACGTATCGAGCCGCAGGTTCACGCGCGATGCGGCACGAATCGCGGCCTGCAACTGCATCGCGGCGAGCGAATCGGCGCCCAGCGCGAAGAAATGGTCGTCGCGCGACGGCGCGGCGTCGAGGCCGAGCAGCGTCTGCCAGAGGCCGGCGAGCTGCCGTTCGGTCGGCGTGCGCGGCGCGTCGCCGGCGCGTTGCGTCGTGTCGCGCGCGGCGGCAATCCGCTCGCGTAGCGCGGCGCGGTCGATCTTGCCGTTCAACGTATACGGCAGCGCGTCGCAGCGCACGAACCGGTGCGGCTGCCAGGCCGCCGGCAATTGCGCGGCCACGTGCGCCTTCAGCGCCGCATCGTCGGTCGCTGCGCGCAGCGCGACGCATGCGATCAGCCGCGTCGGTCCGTTGCCGGTTTCGGCAACCACGGCCGCGTCGGCCACGGCCGGATGCGAGCGCAGGCACGCGGCGATTTCCGCGGGCTCCACGCGCACGCCGCGCACCTGGACCTGGTCGTCGAGGCGGCCGAGATAGTCGAATGCGCCGTCGTCACGCAGGCGGGCGAGATCGCCCGTGCGGTAGACACGCGCACCCGGCTCGCCGTCCGGATCGGGAATGAACCGTTCGGCCGTCAGCGCCGGGCGGCCGTGATAGCCGCGCGCGACGCAGACGCCGCCGAGCAGCAGCTCGCCCACGCCATCGCTCTCACCGCCGTCGATGCGCGCGACGCGCGGGCCGATCACGCGTCCGATAGGCAGCGACGCATACGCGTCGTCGGCGGCCAGCACGGGCGCCTCGCCCGGTTCGACCGGCCACAGCATCGGCGAGATCACGGCCTCGGTCGGCCCATAGCCGTTGATCAGGCGTACCGACGGAAACGTGCGGCGCACGAATTCGAATGCCTGCTGCGGCAGCGCTTCGCCGCCGAACGCGAGCACGCGCAATGCGGGCGGCACGCCGTCGCGCGCGGCGACAGCCGCGAATTCCCGCAGGTATGCAGGCGGAAATGCGGCGACGTTGACCGATTCGCGCACCATCAGCGCATGCGCGGCGTCGGGCGCGAACGGCTGCGGCGGCGCCACGACGATACTGGCGCCGATCGCGAGCGGCGCGAGCCAGCATTCATGCGCGGCATCGAAATTGACCGACGCGAAATGCAGCAGACGGTCGCCGGCCTCGATCGGCAGCGCTGCCGCAAGCGCGTCGCAATGCGCGGCGAGCGGCCCGTGTTCGACGACGACCGCCTTCGGCATGCCGGTCGAGCCCGACGTATAGATCATGTAGGCGGCCGCACGCGGGTGCACGGGCGCGTCTTCGTCATCGGCAGCGAAGTCCTGCTCGCCCGCCGCTTCCGCTGCCGCGTCGAACGCGTGTTCGAACGGCGTGCCGAGCGCCGCGCGGCCGGCTTCGTCGACGATGCCGTGCCGCAGTTGCGCATCCCGGACGATCCAGTCGAGGCGCGCGGCCGGATGACGCGGATCGAGCGGCACGAACACGCCGCCCGCCTTCAGCACGGCCAGCAGCGCGACGAACAGCTCGCACGAGCGCTCGACGCAGACGCCGACCCGCACTTCCGCGCCGACGCCGGCCGCGCGCAGTTGCCGGGCCAGCCACGACGCACGCGCGTCGAGCGCGCCGCGCGACAGGCGCAAGTCGTTCTGGAAAGGTACCGCGATGGCGGGCGCGTCGGGCGCGACACGCGCCAGTTCGCGGATTCGGTGATGCAGCGCAGTCGGGAAACTCGTCATGTGCGTGAAGTCCTTCGGTCCGGCCGCTTCGGCCAAGTCTCGGGGCCGCTTGGGGCGGCTTCACTGGTGTGACGAACGGCGCGGCCGATTTTTTACCGTTTCGCGCTCAAACCGTGCGTGATCGTCTTTTTTGCACGCGCTGCTAAATATTTGCGCGGCCCGTTCGTCTATCAGGGAGGAAAGCCGGAACGGGCGCGCCCCGCCCGCCGCTTTCGCATCGACTTTTTCGCTTCCGCGTATTCGCTTGCCTTCCCTTTACCGACGTTGCCGATGACTGCTGCCCACGAGCCTTCTTCCCCGCCGCCCCTCGACGC
>NZ_WHNU01000053.1:0-68599 GCF_009362305.1 Burkholderia sp. BE17 | reverse complement strand
GCCCATGAGCGCTCACGCCGCCCCCTCGCCCGAAGCGCTGTCGCGGCGCGCCGAATTCAAGGCCGCCAAGGCCGACATGCTCGAGCGCTTTCGCCGCGCGACGAACGTCGCGTCGCTGATGCACGCGCAGTCGAAACTCACCGACGACGCACTGAAGCGCGTATGGGACGATTGCGGGCTGCCGGCGACGCTCGCGCTCGTCGCCGTCGGCGGCTACGGACGCGGCGAGCTCGCCCCCTACTCCGACGTCGACATCCTCGTGCTGCTGCCCGATGCGCACGACCCGGTGCTCGACCCGCGCATCGAGCGCTTCATCGGGATGGCATGGGATCTCGGCCTCGAGATCGGCAGCAGCGTGCGCACGGTCGCGCAGTGCATCGAGGAAGCATCGCAGGACGTCACGGTGCAAACCTCGCTGCTGGAAGCACGCCGCATCGTCGGCAGCACCGCGCTGTTCGAGCGCTTCACGGTGCACTACCACGAGGCGCTCGACGCCCGCGCGTTCTTCACCGCGAAGGTGCTCGAGATGCGCCAGCGCCACGCGAAGTTCCAGGACACGCCGTACAGCCTCGAACCGAACGTGAAGGAAAGCCCCGGCGGGCTGCGCGACCTGCAGACGATCCTGTGGATCGCGCGCGCGGCGGGTTTCGGCAGCAGCTGGCGCGAACTCGACACGCGCGGCCTCATCACCGATCGCGAAGCGCGCGAGCTGCGCCGCAACGAAGGTTTCCTGAAGACGCTGCGCGCACGGCTGCACGTGATCGCCGGCCGCCGCCAGGACATGCTCGTCTTCGACCTGCAGACGCAGGCCGCCGAGAGCTTCGGCTACCAGCCGACGCAGGCCAAGCGCGCGAGCGAGCAACTGATGCGCCGCTATTACTGGGCCGCGAAAGCCGTCACGCAACTCGCGACGATCCTGATCCAGAACATCGAGGCGCAGCTCTTCCCCGCGACGAGCGGCATCACGCGCGTGCTGTCGCCCGACCGCTTCGTCGAGAAGCAGGGGATGCTCGAGATCGTCGACGACGGCGTGTTCGAACGCCATCCCGATGCGATCCTCGAAGCGTTCCTGCTGTACGAAACGACCCGCGGCGTGAAGGGCCTGTCCGCACGCACGCTGCGCGCGCTGTACAACTCGCGCGAAATCATGAACAACGCGTGGCGCCGCGATCCGCAGAACCGCCGCACGTTCATGCGGATCCTGCAGCAGCCCGAAGGGATCACGCACGCGTTCCGGCTGATGAACCAGACGAGCGTGCTCGGCCGCTACCTGCTGAACTTCCGCCGTATCGTCGGCCAGATGCAGCACGACCTGTACCACGTGTACACGGTCGACCAGCACATCCTGATGGTGTTGCGCAACATCCGCCGCTTCGCGGTCGCCGAGCATGCGCACGAATACCCGTTCTGCAGCCAGTTGATCGGTAACTTCGAGCGCCCGTGGGTGCTGTATGTCGCGGCGCTGTTCCACGACATCGCGAAGGGCCGCGGCGGCGACCACTCGACGCTCGGGATGGCCGACGCGCGGCGCTTCTGCCGCGAACACGGGATCGCCGGCGACGACGCTGCGCTGATCGTGTGGCTCGTCCAGCATCACCTGACGATGAGCCAGGTCGCGCAGAAGCAGGACACGAGCGACCCCGAAGTCATCAAGCGCTTCGCCGAAGTCGTCGGCAACGAACGGTACCTCACCGCGCTCTACCTGCTGACCGTCGCCGATATCCGCGGCACGAGCCCGAAGGTGTGGAACACGTGGAAGGGCAAGCTGCTCGAGGATCTGTACCGCACCACGCTCGCGGTGCTCGGCGGCGCGAACCCCGACGCGCATTCGGAGCTGAAGTCGCGGCAGGAACAGGCGCTCGCGCTGCTGCGCCTCGAGACCGTGCCCGACGACGCGCACCGCGCGCTGTGGGATCAGCTCGACGTCGGCTTCTTCCTGCGTCACGATGCGGCCGACATCGCATGGCAGACGCGTGTGCTGTACCGGCACGTAAACGCCGAAACCGCGATCGTCCGCGCGCGGCCGTCGCCGATCGGCGACGCGCTGCAGGTGCTCGTGTACGTGAAGGACCGCGCCGACCTGTTCGCGGGCATCTGCGCGTATTTCGACCGCAACGGGCTGTCGGTGCTCGACGCGCGCGTCAGCACGACGCGGCACGGCTACGCGCTCGACAACTTCATCGTCACGCAGACCGAACGCGACGTGCGATACCGCGACATCGCGAATCTCGTCGAACAGCAACTCGCGACGCGGCTCGCCGAAACCGCACCGCTGCCGGAACCGTCCAAGGGCCGCCTGTCGAGGCTGTCCCGAACCTTTCCGATCACGCCGCGCGTCGACCTGCGGGCCGACGAGCGCGGCCAGTACTACATCCTGTCCGTGTCCGCCAACGACCGGCCAGGCCTTCTCTATTCGATCGCGCGCGTACTCGCCGAGCATCGGATCGGCGTCCATGCGGCGCGGATCAATACGCTCGGCGAACGCGTCGAGGACATCTTCCTGCTCGCAGGCGTCGGCTTGTCCGACAACCGCCTGCAGATCCAGCTCGAAACCGAATTGCTGCGTGCGATCGCAGTCTGAATGAATTCCAGCGTTTATGCGCACCAAACTAACCGTCAAGAATCCGAAGCCGGCGTCGCCGACCCGCGCCCCTGTCCGCTCCGGCAGCCTCGTCGCCCGCAAGGCGGTGCGTCCCGCTGCGCCGCCCGCAGGGGACAAGCCGGCCCGCCCGAAGAAGGCGTCCCCGGCCGCCGCCGGCGAACGCTCGTTCAAGCCGCGCGGCGCGGCAGGCGCCGAGCGCCCGGGCGCGGATCGCGCACCGGCCAAGCGTACGCCGCGTGACGGCGGTGCCGAACGCGGCACGCGCGCGCCGTATCGCGACAACGCGGCCGGCGAAGGCGCGAAGCGCAGCTTCGGCGACCGTCGCACGCCGTCGGATCGTCCGCCGCGCCGCGATGACGACGCACGTCCGCGTCGCGCAGGTGGCGAAGGCGGCGCACGCGCACCGTATCGCGACAACGCGGCCGGCGAAGGTGCGAAGCGCAGTTTCGGCGACCGTCGCACGCCGTCGGATCGTCCGCCGCGCCGCGATGACGATGCACGTCCGCGCCGCACGGGTGGCGAAGGCGGCGCACGCGCGCCGTATCGCGACAACGCATCCGGTGAAGGCGCGAAGCGCAGCTTCGGCGACCGTCGCACGTCGTCCGATCGTCCGCCGCGCCGCGATGACGATGCACGTCCGCGCCGCACGGGTGGCGAAGGCGGCGCACGCGCGCCGTATCGCGACAACGCATCCGGTGAAGGCGCGAAGCGCAGCTTCGGCGACCGTCGCACGTCGTCCGATCGTCCGCCGCGCCGCGATGACGATGCACGTCCGCGCCGCACGGGTGGCGAAGGCGGCGCACGCGCGCCGTATCGCGACAACGCATCCGGTGAAGGCGCGAAGCGCAGCTTCGGCGACCGTCGCACGTCGTCCGATCGTCCGCCGCGCCGCGATGACGATGCACGTCCGCGCCGCACGGGTGGCGAAGGCGGCGCACGCGCGCCGTATCGCGACAACGCATCCGGTGAAGGCGCGAAGCGCAGCTTCGGCGACCGTCGCACGTCGTCCGATCGTCCGCCGCGCCGCGATGACGACGCACGTCCGCGTCGCGCGGGTGCTGACGACGGCAAGCGTCCGTCCTATCGCGACAACGCATCCGGCGAAGGCGCGAAGCGCAGCTTCGGCGACCGTCGCACGTCGTCCGATCGCCCGCCGCGTCGTGATGACGACGCACGTCCGCGCCGCACGGGTGGCGAAGGCGGTGCTCGCGCACCGTATCGTGACAACGCATCCGGCGAAGGCGCGAAGCGCAGCTTCGGCGACCGCCGCACGTCGTCCGATCGTCCGCCGCGTCGCAACGACGACGACACCCGCCCGCGCCGGGCAGGCGCTGATGAAGGCAAGCGCCCGTCCTACCGCGACAAGGCAGCCGGCGAAGGCGCGAAGCGCAGTTTCGGCGATCGCCCGGCGCGCCCCGCACGCGACGGCGAACGCCGCTCGTTCGGCGCGGTCAAGACCACGCAACCGGTCAAGCGTGCTGCGGCCGACGTCGACTACGGCGACGAAACGGGCCTGATGCGCCTGTCGAAGCGGATGTCCGAGCTCGGCATGTGCTCACGCCGCGAAGCCGACGAATGGATCGAAAAGGGCTGGGTGCTCGTCGACGGCGAACGCATCGACACGCTCGGCACCAAGGTCCGCGCCGACCAGAAAATCGAGATCGACGAGCGTGCGAGCGCCGCGCAGGCCGCGCAGGTGACGATCCTGCTGCACAAGCCGGTCGGCTATGTATCGGGTCAGGCGGAAGACGGCTACGAGCCCGCGGCCGTGCTGATCACGCGCGGGAACCACTGGAGCGGCGACCATTCGCCGGTGCGCTTCTCGCCGCAGCACCTGCACGCACTCGCGCCGGCCGGCCGGCTCGACATCGACTCCACCGGCCTGCTCGTGCTGACGCAGAACGGCGTGATCGCAAAGCAGCTGATCGGCGAGCAGTCGGACATCGACAAGGAGTACCTGGTGCGCGTGCGCTTCGGCGAACGGCTCATCGACATCGACCAGCACTTCCCCGCGGAATCGCTCGCGAAGCTGCGCCACGGCCTCGAGCTCGACGGCGTCGCATTGAAGCCCGCGATGGTGAGCTGGCAGAACGGCGAGCAACTGCGCTTCGTGCTGCGCGAAGGCAAGAAGCGCCAGATCCGCCGCATGTGCGAACTGGTTGGCCTCGACGTAGTCGGCCTGAAGCGCGTGCGGATGGGCCGCGTGATGCTCGGCGCGCTGCCGCAGGGGCAATGGCGCTATCTGTCGGCCGACGAGACGTTCTGACCGCAGGCACGCAACGTACGCCCCGCAATGAAAAAGCCCGCGCAAGCGGGCTTTTTGTTTCCGGCGGGCGACGCGAAACCGGACGCGTGCCGGTCAGTCGTCTGCCGACGGATCGAGCCCCGGGAACAGCACCTCGGTGAAGCCGAAGCGCGTGAAGTCGGTGATCCGCATCGGATACAGCTTGCCGATCAGGTGATCGTATTCGTGCTGGACCACGCGCGCGTGAAAACCGTCGGCGACGCGATCGATCTTCGCGCCGAACTGGTCGAAGCCGCTGTAGCGTACCTTCGCGTAGCGGCTGACGACGCCGCGCATGCCCGGCACCGACAGGCAGCCTTCCCATCCCTCTTCCATGTCCGGCGGCAGGTACTCGACCTTCGGGTTGATCAGCACGGTCTCGGGCACCGGCGGCGCCTCCGGGTAGCGGTTGTTGTTGCCGAAACCGAAGATGATGAGCTGCAGCCCGATGCCGATCTGCGGCGCGGCGAGCCCGGCGCCGTTCGCGTGGTGCATCGTCTCGAACATGTCCGCGACGATCTCGTGCAGTTCGGGTGTGTCGAACCGCTCGACCGGTTTGGCGACTTCGAGCAGGCGCGGATCGCCCATCTTCAGGATCTCGCGAATCATGGCGTATTGCCCTCCAGGAGTTGGTGCAGACCATCTTCGTCCAGCACGGGGATGCCGAGTTCCTCGGCCTTCGCGAGCTTGCTGCCGGCTTCGGCGCCCGCGACCACGTAATCCGTTTTCTTCGATACCGAGCCCGCAACTTTCGCGCCCGCCGCTTCGAGCATCTCCTTCGCCGCATCGCGCGTGAGGGTCGGCAGCGTGCCCGTCAGCACGACGGTCTTGCCGGCCAGCACGCCCTGCGGCGCCTTCGGCGCGGGCGGCCCTTCCGGCCACGTCACCTTGCCCGGCGCGCGCAACTGCTCGATCACGGTCCGGTTGTGCTCTTCCGCGAAGAACTGGTGGAGCGACTCGGCGACGATCGGCCCGACGTCGTTGACTTCGAGCAGTTCGTCGATCGATGCATCCATGATCGGCGTCAGCGAGCCGAAATGCTTCGCGAGATCCTTCGCGGTCGATTCGCCGACATGGCGGATGCCGAGCCCGTAGATGAAGCGCGCGAGCGTCGTGTGCTTCGCCTTCTCGAGCGAGTCGAGCAAATTCTGTGCGGACTTCTCGGCGAACCGGTCGAGTTCGGCGAGCGTCGCGAAGCCGAGATTGAACAGGTCGGCCGGCGTGCGCACGAGATTCAGCTCGACGAGCTGGTCGATGATCTTCTCGCCGAGCCCGTCGATGTCGAGCGCGCGGCGCTGCGCGAAGTGCCACAGCGCCTGCTTGCGCTGCGCCGGGCAGAACAGGCCGCCCGTGCAGCGCGCGATCGCTTCGTCCGGCAGGCGCTCGATCTTCGAGCCGCACACCGGGCATTCGGTCGGCATCACGAATTCGGCCGCATCGTCCGGGCGCCGGTCGAGCAGCGCGCCGACCACTTCGGGGATCACGTCACCCGCGCGTCGCACGATCACGGTATCGCCGATCCGGATGTCCTTGCGGCGCACCTCGTCCTCGTTGTGCAGCGTCGCGTTGGTCACGGTCGCACCGCCGACGAACACGGGCTCCAGGCGCGCGACCGGCGTGATCGCGCCCGTGCGGCCGACCTGCACGTCGATCGCGACGAGCTTCGTCAGCGCTTCCTGTGCGGGAAACTTGTGCGCGAGCGCGAAGCGCGGCGCGCGCGACACGAAGCCGAGGCGCTCCTGCTCGTCGCGCCGGTTGACCTTGTAGACGACGCCGTCGATGTCGTACGGCAACGACTCGCGCTTCTCGCCGATCTTGCGGAAGAAGCCGAGCAATCCGTCGGCGCCGTGCACGACCGCGCGCTCGCGGTTCACCGGCAGGCCGAGCGTTTCGTACCAGTCGAGCAGCGCGCTGTGCGTGTCGGGCACCGGCATCCCGTCGAGCACGCCGATTCCGTACGAGAAGAACGACAGCGGACGCTGCGCGGTGATCCTGGAGTCGAGCTGGCGCAGGCTGCCGGCCGCCGCGTTGCGCGGGTTCGCGAATTCGCGCTGCTCGGCCGCGCGCTGGCGTTCGTTCAGGCGTGCGAAATCGCGCTTGAACATCAGCACCTCGCCGCGCACGTCGAGCACCGCCGGCACGTTCGCGCCCTTCAGCTTCAGCGGAATCGAGCGGATCGTGCGCACGTTTTCGGTCACGTCCTCGCCCGTCGTGCCGTCGCCGCGCGTCGACGCCTGCACGAACACGCCGCGCTCGTAGCGCAGCGAAATCGCGAGGCCGTCGAACTTCAGTTCGCACGCATATTCGACAGGCTCCGTCACCGAACCGGCGAGATCGGTCGTCTTGTCGAGCGCGTCGGCGACGCGCTTGTCGAACGCGACGATGTCCTCGTCGGCGAAGCCGTTGTTCAGCGACAGCATCGGCGCGTCGTGGACGACCGGCGTGAAGCCACCGGCCGCTTCGCCGCCGACGCGCTGCGTCGGCGAATCGGGCGTCACGAGTTCGGGATGATCGGTTTCGAGCTGCTGCAGCTCGCGGAACAGCCGGTCGTATTCGGCGTCGGGCAGATCCGGCTGGTCGAGTACGTAATAGGCGTAGTTCGCCCGCTCGAGTTGGTCGCGCAGCCACGCGGCGCGCGCGTCGGGCTGGCTGGCTGGCGGTTCGGCTTGGGTTCGGGCCATGCTGGCGGCAGATTCGTTCTGAGAAAATCGGATGCCCGATTATCTCAGTTTGACGCCGCCGCGGGGCGTGCAATGCACGCCGGATCAACGTGCTGCAGCGCACACGAAAAGGCGTGCGCTGCAACGGCGAACGACGGTGCCGAGGCCCGCCGTCCGCGCCATCGCGTTACTGGCTGAAGAGGCGGCGCGTGACCGGCGAACCGGCCGGAATGCCGGCTTCCTCGAGCTTCGCGTACAGCTTCATCAACTGCTGCTCGATCGCGAGCAGCGTCGACTCCGGCAGCGGCCGGCGCGAATCGTCGACGACCCGCGCGCCGATCCGTTCGGACAGCGATTTTGCGTAATCGCACATCAGCCGGAACGGCAGGATGTCCTCTTCGGCGACCGGCACGTCGAGCACCAGCGTGATCATGTTGCCGCCCTTGTACGTGAGGTCGTCGCGCAGGAAGTTCGTGTCGCCGAACTGCAGCATGAACACGGGGTTCTGCTTCGCGTCGAGCTTCACGAAACGCGTGCCGTCGCGCGACAGCAGCAGCCCGTCCTGCGACGCGACCGCCTGCACGTAGTTCGCCGACCACGGCGCGCCGTCCGACATCACGTTGATCGACAGTTGCGCGTCGCACTGCGCGGCAAAGGCGTCGAGTTCGCGCGCCATCGCCACCGTCTCCATCATGTCCGGGAATTCCGGTGCGCCGTCGATCGTGTCGGCGAACTGCTGGACGCCCGTCACGAATTCGGAAAATTCGAGCTCGTTCAGCGCGCCGCTGCGGTTCGCGAGCTGCGCGCCCGCGCGCAACTCCTCGTAGCGCACGCCGTTCTGCAGCAGCTCCCACTGGCCGCCTTCCGCCTTGCCTTCGATGTGCACGGGCTTGCTGCCCGCACGGCGCAGCCGCTGCGCGGCCGGCAGGATCTTGTCGCCCGGCAGCGGCCCGGCGAGGCGGATCGGCACGATGCAATCGATCCGGCGGTCGACGATTGCGGGCGGCGCCGACGAGATCGTCGTCGCGGCCGGCAGCACGGGTTCGGACGGCTCGGCCGGTTCGGCGGCCGCTTCCTGCACGACGGCAGGCGCCGCTTCTTCACCGGCGGCCGGTTCGGTCGATTCGGACGGCATGTCGACGCCAGTCGCCTCGGCCTGCAGATCGGCCGGCATGTCCGCAGGCGCCGCGCCTCCGAACGTCGGCTCGACGCGCGCGGCCTCAGCCGGCGTGGCGGCGGCCGCAGCCGGTGCCGCGGGCTCGCGGCGCACCGGCTGACGCACCGGTTCGATGAACGGCAACTCTTCATCGCGCTCGGGGCGATTCATCGCCTCGGCCGCTTCTTCCGGCATCGGGCGCGGCATCCTGCGCCGCACCTTCGCGCCCTGCCATGCGTTGTAGACCACGACGCCGCCCACCACGACGGCGCCCGCGCCGATCAAACCGAGTGTCAACTCGTCCATGCACGCTCCATCAGCAATTCTTTTTCGTCGGGACCGCGAACGGGCGCGCATGCGCCGCGCGAACGCGGTCCGGTTTCGTCAAACGTCAATTCTGGGCAAAACCCGCTGCGGTTTCCATGTCCACCGCAACGATCCGCGACACGCCCTGCTCCTGCATCGTCACGCCGATCAGTTGCTGCGCCATCTCCATCGCGATCTTGTTGTGCGAGATGAACAGGAACTGCGTCTTGTCGGACATCGCACGCACGAGATTCGCGAAACGTTCGGTATTCGCGTCGTCGAGCGGCGCGTCGACCTCGTCGAGCAGACAGAACGGCGCCGGGTTCAACTGGAACATCGCGAACACCAGCGCGGTCGCGGTCAGCGCTTTCTCGCCGCCCGACAGCAGGTGGATCGTCGCGTTCTTCTTGCCGGGCGGCTGCGCCATCACCTGCACGCCGGCATCGAGGATCTCGTCGCCCGTCATGATCAGCTTCGCCTGGCCGCCGCCGAACAGGCGCGGGAACAGGTCGCTGAAGTGGCGGTTGACCTCGTCGAAGGTACCCTGCAGCAGCGTGCGGGTTTCCTGGTCGATCTTGTGGATCGCGTCCTCGAGCGTCGTGATCGCGTCGATCAGGTCGGCCGACTGCGCATCGAGGAACACCTTGCGCTCGCTCGCGGCCTTCAGCTCGTCGAGCGCGGCCATGTTCACCGGGCCGAGCGCGTTGATCGCGTTGTTGAGCCGCGTGACCTCGCCCTGCAGGTACGACGGTTTCAGGTCCGGCGTCAGCTTCTCGCTCAGCGCGGCCTCGTCGACCTCGGCCGTTGCGAGCTGCTCGGCGAACTGCTCGACGGACAGGCGCGCGGCCTGCTCCTTCAGTTGCAATTCGGTGATGCGGTCGCGCAGCGGCTGCAGCGAGCGCTCGGCGACGAGACGCTGCTCGTCCGACGCGCGCAGCTTCGCAGTCAGGTCGTCGAGCTCGATCCGCGCGGCCTGCAGCGCTTCTTCCTTCACCGCACGAATCTCGAGCGCGTCCTGCAGGCCCGTGTGCGCGGTCTGTTCGTTGATCGTCTCGAGCTCGGCACGCGCGTCTTCCAGCGATGCGGCAACGCGCTCGCTCTGCTCGTGCGCAACCTGGATGCTGCGCTTGAGCTCGTCGATCCGGGTCACCGCGTTACGCGCGGCGAAGCGCGCGTCGTTCGCGCCGCGCTCCAGGTCACGCGCTTCCTGACGCGCCTGCGTCAGCGATTCGTCGAGCGATTCGAACGCGAGCTGGTTGTCCTCGAAGCGCGCCTGCAGCTCCGCGAGTTCGCCGTCGAAACGCTCGAAATTCGCTTCCGACTCGGCACGCAGCGCGCGCTGTTCTTCGATCTGCGCACCGATTTCCTCGAGTTCCTCGCGGATCTGCGTGCTGCGCTGCGTATAGCGCTCGTGTGCCTGCGCAAGCTTCAGCACGTCCATCTGCAGCGCGTGCACACGCTGCGTCGCACGCTCGGCCTGCGCGCGCACGTCGCCGAGCGCCTGCGTGGCCTGGGTGTGCGCGGCTTCCGCGCGTACCGCGGCCGTGCGCGCCTCGTCGGCGAGCAGTGCCTGCGCGCGCACCTGGCGCGTGAGGTTCTCGATTTCCTGCTGGCGGGCCAGCATCCCGGCCTGCTCCGAATCGGCCGCGTACAACTGCACGCCGACGCGCGTAACGATATGGCCGGCCTTGACGACGAATGCGCCGCCTGCCGGCAGCTGCGTGCGGATCGCCAGCGCCTGCGCGACGTCGTCGGCGACATAGACGTTGCCGAGCCAGTCGTTCAGCACCGCGCGAATGCCCGCGTCGTCGATGCGCACCAGCGACAGCAGCGGACGCAGCCCGGCCACCGCCGCGGGCGGTTCGCCGGCCGCGGGCGGCGCGTAGAACGCGAGCTTCGCGGGCGGTGCATCGGTCGCGAACGCCTTCACCCAGTCGAGATTCGACACTTCGAGCGCGGCGAGGCGCTCGCGCAGCACGGCTTCGAGCGCCGCTTCCCAGCCAGCCTCGACGTGCAGCTTCTTCCACAGGCGCGGCAGCGCGCCGAGCTCGTGCTTGTCGAGCCACGGCTGCACCTTGCCTTCGGTCTGCACGTTTTCCTGAAGCTGCTTCAGCGCAGCGAGGCGCGCTTCGAGCTGGTGGATCTGCGCGCCTTCGGCCTGCACGCGCTCCTGCGCGGCACGGCGTTCGCCGTCGAGGCGCGGCACCGTTTCCTGCGCGTCGGCCAGACGCGCCTGCGCTTCGGCGAGGATTTCTTCCTGCTCGGCGAGCTGCATGCGCAACTCCTCGAGCTGCGCCTCGTCCGGTGCGTCGAGCCCGCCCGCTTCGCTCTTCAGGCGCTCATGGCGCTGCTGAAGCTGCTGGAGCTGCTGGTCGGCGTTGCGCTGGTGCGCGGCTTCGAGCTTCAGCGACTGTTCGGTCTGCGCGATCCGCGCGCGCTCGTCGTTCAGCTGCGCCTGCGCGTCGCGCCACTTTGCCTCGAGCGCCGGCAGCGCATCGTGCTTCGCGGCTGCGTTGTCCTCGGCGAGCGCGGCCTTCTCGTCGGCCATCGCGCGCGCCTCTTCGGCTTCCTCGAGCTCGTCCTGCGACTTCTCGGCCTGCGCGCGCCATTGCTCGCGCTGCGCGTTCAGCGCGGCGATCTGCGCCTGCACGCGATTGCGCGATTCGACGATGAACTTGATCTCGGCTTCGAGGCGACTCACCTCGGCATTCGCTTCGTAAAGCGCGCCCTGCGCGCCCTGCATCGCGTCGCTCGCCGAGTAATGCGCGACACGCAGCGTCTCGAGCTGCGACTCGACCTCGCGCAGCCTGGCCGTCTGCGCCTCGAGGTCGATCTGCGCCTGTTCGATCGCGCGCAACTGCTTCTGCTGCTCGCCGGCAGCCTCGTTCTTGCGCAGCAGCCACAACAGGCGCTGCTTCTCCTCGCCGTCGGCGACGAGTTCCTTGTACTTGTTCGCGACGACGGCCTGCGCCTCGAGCTTCTCGAGGTTCGCGCCGAGTTCGCGGACGATGTCCTCGACGCGCGTCAGGTTCTCGCGCGTGTCGTGCAGGCGGTTCTCGGTTTCGCGGCGGCGCTCCTTGTACTTCGACACGCCCGCGGCTTCCTCGAGGAACACGCGCAACTCTTCCGGCTTCGCCTCGATGATCCGCGCGATCATGCCCTGCCCGATGATCGCGTACGCACGCGGCCCGAGGCCGGTGCCGAGGAAGATGTCCTGGATGTCGCGGCGGCGTGCCGGCAGGTTGTTGATGTAGTAGCTCGACGTGCCGTCGCGCGTCAGCACGCGCTTCACGGCGATTTCGCCGTACTGGCCCCACTGCCCGGCCGCGCGGCCGTCGGAGTTGTCGAAGATCAGCTCGACGCTTGCCCGGCTGCCAGGCTTGCGGGCGGTCGAGCCGTTGAAGATCACGTCCTGCATCGATTCGCCGCGCAGCTCGGAGGCGCGCGACTCGCCGAGCACCCAGCGCACGGCGTCGATGATGTTGGACTTGCCGCACCCGTTCGGGCCCACCACGCCGACGAGCTGGCCCGGAACCTGGAAATGCGTGGGATCGACGAAGGATTTGAAGCCAGCGAGTTTGATCGAGCTCAGACGCACGGCGGTATCGGATGTGAAGAAGGTGTGAAACGGACGGGGCCGTGCTGTGCGGGGCCGAACGGCCCATGCGCGCGATGCGCCCCGGAATTCAAAAGCGGGGCCGCGCGCATACAGCGTTGGCCCCGCAAACGGCTTCCATCATACCATCGCGCGTGCGCCGTCCCGACCGTCGCCGGGTTTGCCCGGTGCTGGAGCTGCACGATGGACCCGGCTCGACAGCAGCGTCGCCAGCACGATGCACACGCCGCCCGCCCACTCGCGCGCGGTCGGCAGCTCGTTCGCGAACACCCACGCCGACAGCGCGGTGATCACGATCTCGAACAGCATGATGATCGACGCGCGGTTCGCCGGCACCCGCGCGAGGCCGTATTGCACGAGCAGGTTGTTCGCCGCCATCGTCACGCCGATCGCGGCGATGATCAGCGCGGCGACGCCGAGCTGGCCGCCCGCCGGCGCGGCCGGCAGCCCTTCGAACAACGACGCGATCGCGCCGAACACGGCCGCGCCGCCGAACAGCGTCGCGGTGCGCATCTCCGCGCACATCCCGGGCAGCTCGCGGCTCGCCTTGATCACGAGCACGTTGCTCATCGCGAAACTCAGCCCGGCCGCGAGACCGGCCCATTCGGCCGGGTTGGCCGGCAGCGGCAAGCCGAGCTTCGGCGACCACAGCATCAGCATCGCGCCGCCGATCGACAGCGCTGCCAGCCCTGCGCCCGCCCAGGTCAGCCGCTCGCGCAGCAGGAAGTGCGCGTAGATCGCGGTCCATGCGGGGGTCAGGTAGAACAGCAGCATCACGCGCAGCACCTCGCCGTGGATCGTGCCCCACACGAAACCGAGGTTCGTCACGCCGGCCGTGACCGCGATGCCCGGCAGCACCCAGTGCCAGCGCAGCGTCGCGATCGTGCGGTGCCGTGCGACGATCACGAACAGGAATGCGACGAGGCTCGTCAGCGCACTCGCCAGCGTGCCCGTCACGCCGAGCGACGCGAGGATCCGCAGCGGATACCAGATCAGGCCCCATACCGACGCGCCGATCAGGATGGCCAGCGCCGGCAGGCTGCCGCGTACCGCGTTGTTCATTTGGTTCGATACCCTTTATTCGACCGGCCCGGCCGCCGTTCCGGCGGGCCGTGACCGCATTCCGTCACGCTATAATCGTTCGTTGCGACCCGCGCGCCGTCGGCGCCCGTTCGCAGCCGCGCGGCACGCCCGCCGCTTCTTTCGCTCCAACCGGCCGCGATGGCCGCTTCGCCCGTGAATCCTCGACTCGACTCGCTCCAGCCCTATCCCTTCGAAAAGCTGCGCGCCCTGTTCAAGGACGTGACGCCCTCCGGCGACCTCAAACCGATCAGCTTCGGCATCGGCGAGCCCAAGCACCCGACCCCGGCGCTGATCCGCGACGCCGTGGTGGCCGCGCTCGACGGCCTCGCGTCGTACCCGGCCACCGCCGGCTCGGACGCGCTGCGCACGTCGATCGCGCACTGGCTCGAGCGCCGCTACGGGCTGCCGGCGATCGATCCGGCCACGCAGGTGCTGCCCGTGTCGGGGTCGCGCGAGGCGCTGTTTTCGCTCGCGCAGACCGTGATCGACGCGCGCCCGTCCGGGCACGGCGAGAAGGCGATCGTACTCTGTCCGAATCCTTTCTATCAAATTTACGAAGGCGCGGCGCTGCTGGCCGGTGCCGAGCCCTATTTCGCGAACAGCGACCCGGCCCGCAACTTCGGGTGCGACTACGCGGCCGTGCCCGACGACGTCTGGGCGCGCACGCAACTGCTGTACGTGTGCTCGCCGGGCAACCCGACGGGCGCCGTGCTGACGCTCGACGACTGGCGCGAGCTGTTCGCGCTGTCCGACCGCCACGGTTTCGTGATTGCGTCCGACGAGTGCTATTCGGAAATCTATTTCGACGAAGCGGCGCCGCCGCTCGGCGGCCTCGAGGCCGCGCACCGCCTCGGCCGCGGCTTCGAGCGGCTCGTGATGCTGTCGAGCCTGTCGAAGCGCTCGAACGTGCCGGGCATGCGCTCGGGCTTCGTTGCCGGCGATGCGGCACTGCTGAAGAAATTCCTGCTGTACCGCACGTACCACGGCGCGGCGCTGTCGCCGGTCTGGCAGCACGCCAGCATCGCCGCGTGGAACGACGAGGCGCACGTGCGCGAGAACCGCACGCTGTACCTGCAGAAGTTCAATACGGTCACGCCGATGCTCGCCGACGTGATCGACGTGAAGCTGCCCGACGCGGCGTTCTACCTGTGGGCCGACGTGTCGCGCACCGGGCTGTCGGACACCGAGTTCGCCCGCCGCCTGTACGCCGACTATAATGTGACGGTTCTGCCCGGCTCGTACCTGGCGCGCGATGCGCACGGGTCGAATCCGGGCCGCGATTTCATCCGGATCGCGCTCGTCGCGGGCACCCCCGAATGCGTCGAGGGCGCGCAACGCATCGTCGATTTCTGCCGTTCTCTCGCGCGGTAATCGTCCATCCCGATCAATTCCATCCATCTCCTGCGAAAACGAACATGTCGCAACAACTTCAGCAAATCATCGATACCGCCTGGGAAAACCGCGCCGAGCTGTCGCCGAAGGCCGCGCCCGCCGAAGTCCGCGAGGCCGTCGCGCACGCGATCGAGCAACTCGACAAGGGTACGCTGCGCGTCGCCGAGAAAATCGACGGCAACTGGACCGTGCACCAGTGGCTGAAGAAGGCCGTGCTGCTGTCGTTCCGCCTGGAGGACAACGCGCCGATGCCCGCCGGCGGCTACTCGCAGTTCTACGACAAGGTGCCGTCGAAGTTCGCGAACTACACGGCCGAGGACTTCGCCGCGGGCGGCTTCCGCGTCGTCCCGCCGGCCATCGCGCGCCGCGGCTCGTTCATCGCGAAGAACGTCGTGCTGATGCCGTCGTACACCAACATCGGCGCCTACGTCGACGAAGGCACGATGGTCGACACGTGGGCAACGGTCGGTTCGTGCGCGCAGATCGGCAAGAACGTGCACCTGTCGGGCGGCGTCGGCATCGGCGGCGTGCTCGAGCCGCTGCAGGCGAACCCCGTCATCATCGAAGACAACTGCTTCATCGGCGCGCGCTCGGAAGTCGTCGAAGGCGTGATCGTCGAGGAAAACTCGGTGATCTCGATGGGCGTGTACCTCGGCCAGAGCACGAAGATCTACGACCGCGAGACGGGCGAAGTCAGCTACGGCCGCATCCCGGCCGGCTCGGTCGTGGTCGCCGGCAACCTGCCGTCGAAGGACGGCTCGCACAGCCTGTACTGCGCGGTGATCGTCAAGAAGGTCGACGCGAAGACCCGCGCGAAGGTCGGCCTGAACGAGCTGCTGCGGGGCGACTGATGGCGAAGCCGCACACCGTGGTCGTCTACGGCATTCCGAACTGCGACACCGTGAAGAAGGCCCGCGTGTGGCTCGACGATCACGGCGTCGAATTCGAGTTCCACGATTTCAAGAAGCTCGGCGTCAGCGCGCCGCTGGTTGAAGACTGGCTGAAGGACGTGTCGCTCGACGCGCTCGTGAACAAGCGCGGCACCACGTGGCGCGGCCTGGACGACGCGATGAAGGCGGCCGCCGAAACGAAGACCGGCGCGGTCGCGCTGATGATCCACAAGCCGTCGGTCATCAAGCGCCCCGTGCTCGTCGTCAACGGCCGCGTGAAATCGCTCGGCTTCGTGGCCGATCAATACGCGGCGCTGTTTGCCGCATAGGGCTGCCCGCGCTGCGCCTGAAGGCGCAGCCCGACGTCTTGTCGCTGCCGGCCCCCGTGCCGGCATTTTTTATCGAAAGTGGTCCGAACCATGTCCGCCACCCTAGCCCTTACCGAACAATTGATCGCCCGCGCGTCCGTGACGCCCGACGACCAGCATTGCCAGCAGATCATGACCGGTCGCCTCGCCGCGCTCGGCTTCGAATGCGAGACCATCGCGTCGCACGGCGTGACCAACCTGTGGGCCGTCAAGCGCGGCGCCGACGGCCGCGACGGCAAGCTGCTCGCGTTCGCGGGCCACACCGACGTCGTGCCGACCGGCCCGCTCGAGCAGTGGACCTCGCCGCCGTTCATTCCCGCCCATCGAGACGGCAAGCTGTACGGTCGCGGCGCGGCCGACATGAAGACATCCCTCGCGGCGTTCGTCGTCGCGTCCGAGGAATTCGTCGCGGCCCATCCCGGCCACCGCGGCGCGATCGCGTTCCTGATCACGAGCGACGAGGAAGGCCCGGCCACCGACGGCACCGTCAAGGTCGTCGAGCTGCTGCAGGCGCGCGGCGAACGCCTCGACTACTGCATCGTCGGCGAGCCGACGTCGACCGCCGAACTCGGCGACGTCGTCAAGAACGGCCGCCGCGGGTCGATGTCGGGCGAGCTGGTCGTCAAGGGCGTGCAGGGCCACATCGCGTATCCGCACCTCGCGAAGAACCCGATCCACCTGCTCGCGCCGGCGCTCGCCGAACTCGCTGCCGAGCAGTGGGACGAAGGCAACGAATATTTCCCGCCGACCACCTGGCAGGTGTCGAACCTGCACGCAGGCACCGGCGCGACCAACGTGATCCCCGGCCATGCCGACCTGCTGTTCAACTTCCGGTTCTCGACCGCGAGCACCGTCGAGGGCCTGCAGGCACGCGTGCACGCGATCCTCGACAAGCACGGCCTCGAATACACGCTGAAGTGGTCGGTGAGCGGCCTGCCGTTCCTGACGCCGCGCGGCGAACTGTCGAATGCGCTGGAGAATGCGATCCGCACCGAGACCGGCATCACGACCGAACTGTCGACCACCGGCGGCACGTCGGACGGCCGTTTCATCGCGCGCATCTGCCCGCAGGTGATCGAATTCGGCCCGCCGAACGGCAGCATCCACAAGATCGACGAGCACATCGAAGTGCGCTTCGTCGACCCGCTGAAGAACGTGTACCGCCGCGTGCTCGAACAACTGATCGCCTGATGGAGCCTCGCATGACGACACCTTTTGCAACTGTTCGCGACCTGCTGCGCTACGCGGTCACACGTTTCTCGAAGGCGAAGCTCGCATTCGGCCACGGTTCCGACAATGCGTATGACGAAGCGGCCTACCTCGTGCTGCACACGCTCGACCTGCCGCTCGACACGCTGGAGCCGTTCCTCGACGCGCGGCTGCTGCCCGACGAAATCGCGGCCGTGCTCGCTGTGATCGAACGGCGCGCGACCGACCGCGTGCCGGCCGCGTATCTCACGCACGAAGCCTGGATGCAAGGCCACCGCTTCTACGTCGACGAACGCGTGATCGTGCCGCGCTCGTTCATCGGCGAACTGCTCGACGACGGGCTGCAACCGTATGTGGCCGATCCCGAGCAGGTCGGCGCGGTGCTCGAACTGTGCACGGGCTCCGGCTGCCTCGCGATCCTCGCGGCAAGCGCGTTCCCGAACGCCGAGATCGATGCGGTCGACCTGTCCGACAAGGCACTCGAAGTCGCGGAGATCAACGTGCGCGACTACGGCCTCGAAGACCGCATCGCGCTGCATCGCGGCGACCTCTACGCGCCGCTGCCGGCATTCCGCACCGACCCCGGCACACGTTACGACGTGATCCTGACGAACCCGCCGTACGTGAACGCGTCGTCGATGGCCGCGCTGCCGCCCGAATACCGGCACGAGCCGGAGATGGCGCTCGCGGGCGGCGACGACGGGATGGACATCGTGCGACGCATCGTCGCCGAAGCGCACCGCTGGCTGCACGACGACGGCGTGCTCGTCGTCGAGATCGGCAACGAGCGCGAGAACGTCGAAGCCGCGTTCGGCGGCCTCGAACTCACGTGGCTGCCCACCAGCGCGGGCGACGACACCGTGTTCCTGATCCAGGCGTCGGACCTGCCGCGCAAGGCCTGAGCCTCCCGGCTCCCCTTCCGTGCGACAAGGCGCACCGCTGCGCCGCACGGTTGGGTAAGATGCGCGTAAGCGGCCGCCGCGCCGCACGACCTCAGGAGTCCGTCACGCGCCCATGACCCTCGACTGGCTACATCTCGGCACCCTGATCCTGACCATCCACGTGCTCGGGATCGTCGCGGCGTGCCACGCGATCATGAACACGCGCACGTCGCAAGGCGCGATCGCGTGGGCCGTGTCGCTCGCCGCGATGCCGTACCTGACGCTCATTCCGTACCTGTTCCTCGGCCGCAGCAAGTTCTCCGGCTACGTCGACGCCCGGCGCCACGAGCTGGAACTGTTGCGCACGCACACACCGCGCTCGCCGTGGCTCAGTACCGATGCTGCCAACGCGACCGACGGGCCGGCCGCCGACGCGCTCGGCCAGGCCGCCGTGCTCGCGCTCACGCGGCTCGGCGGCATGCCGTTCCTCGGCGGCAATTCGGTGCGCACGCTCGTGAACGGCGACGCGACGTTCTCGGCGATCCTGTCGGCGATCGATGGCGCGCGCGACTACGTGGTCGTCCAGTTCTTCATCGTGCGCGACGATGCGCTCGGCCAGATGCTGCGCGACTCGCTGCTGGCGCGTGCGGCGGCCGGCGTGCGCTGCTGCCTGCTGTACGACAGCATCGGCAGCTTCGACCTGCCGCACAGCTACGTCGACACATTGCGCCGTGGCGGCGTCGAGGTCCATCCGTTCGCGACCAATCGCAAGTTCGTCAACCGCTTCCAGCTCAACTTCCGCAACCATCGCAAGATCGTCGTGGTCGACGGCAATCGCGCATTCGTCGGCGGCCACAACGTCGGCGTCGAATATCTCGGCGCGAAGCCGCGCCTGTCGCCGTGGCGCGACACGCACATCGAGATTCGCGGCCCCGTGGTCGCAAGCATCCAGTACGTGTTCGCCGAAGATTGGCACTGGGCGACACAGAAGCTGCCGCCGCTCGCGCTGCCGCCGCCCGCGCAGCCCGGCGACGGCATGCATTGCCTCGCGGTGCCGATGGGGCCGGCCGACAAGCAGGAAACCGGCTCGCTGTTCTTCGTCGAGGCAATCAATGCGGCGCGCGAGCGGATCTGGATCACCACGCCGTACCTCGTCCCCGACGAAGCCGTGATCTCCGCGCTGAAGCTCGCGGTGATGCGCGGCGTCGACGTGCGCATCCTGATCCCGAGCCGGCGCGATCACTACGTGGTGTTCGAGGCATCGAAGCTGTACGCGCGCGACCTGATCGACGCGGGCGTCAAGGTGTTCCGCTACCGGCCCGGCTTCCTGCACCAGAAGGTCGTGCTGATCGACCGCATCGCGGCGGCGATCGGCAGCGCGAATCTCGACAATCGCTCGTTCCGACTCAACTTCGAGATCATGGTGCTGACCGTCGACCGCGCATTCGCCGACGAGGTCGAGACGATGCTCGATGCCGACTTCGCGCAGGCATACGAGGTCGATGCGAACGAATACCGCCAGTCGCCCGCATGGCGGCGGATCGCGATGCACGTCGCGCGGCTGTTCGCGCCGATCCTGTAGCCGCCGGGCGGACGGCAGCCTCCGCGCGATCCGCACCGGCGCGGCGCACGCCGCCCCTCCGCCGTTACAGCAGCTTGTCGATATCCGCGGCGATTTCGTCGGGCTTGGTCGACGGCGCGTAGCGCTTGACGATGTGCCCTTCGCGGTCGACCAGGAATTTCGTGAAATTCCACTTGATCGCCTTGAGGCCGAGAATGCCGGGCGCCTCGTCGGTCAGGTAGCGGTACAGCGGATGAGCATGATCGCCCTTCACGTCGATCTTCGCGAACATCGGGAACGTGACGCCGTAATTGCGTTCGCAGAACGCGCCGATCTGCGCGGCGTCGCCGGGCTCCTGCTTGCCGAACTGGTTGCACGGGAAGCCGAGCACGAAGAAGCCGCGCGCGGCGTACTGGTCGTACAGTTTCTGCAGGCCCGCGTATTGCGGCGTGAAACCGCACTCGCTCGCGGTGTTGACGATCAGCAGCACCTTGCCGCGATACGCGTCGAGCGAAACCGGCGCGCCGGCGAGCGTCTCTGCGCTGAACGAATACAGGGTGGACATCGGGCACTCCTTTTACGAAACCGGATCGACGTGGAGTCTAGGCGAAATCGGGCCGTTGCGACATCCGCCGAGCGGCCGATGTCCGGCAAGAGCGGCGCGCAGTCTAGAATAGCGGTTTTGGCCAGTCATTTCCGCCGTGATCCGTTTCAATCAGTTCAGCCTTGCGCGAGGCACCAAGCCGCTGTTCGAGTCGACCTCGTTCGTGCTCAATCCCGGCGAGAAAGCCGGCCTGATCGGCGCGAACGGCGCCGGCAAGTCGACGCTGTTCGCGGTCCTGCGCGGCGAGCTGCACTCGGACGCCGGCGATTTCTCGATGCCGCCGTCGTGGCGGATCGCCCATGTGTCGCAGGAAACGCCCGCGGTCGACCGCTCGGCGCTCGACTACACGCTCGACGGCGACGCCGCACTGCGCGAGATCGAGGCGCGCATCGCCGCCGCTTCCGCCGCGCATGACGGCGCCGCCGAAGCCGACGCGCACGCGGCCTTCGCCGATGCCGACGGCTACACCGCGCCCGCCCGCGCCGAAGCGCTGCTGCTCGGCCTCGGCTTCACGCTCGCCCAGACACGCGAGCCCGTCGCCAGCTTCTCCGGCGGCTGGCGCATGCGCCTGAACCTCGCGCAGGCGCTGATGTGCCGCTCCGACCTGCTACTGCTCGACGAACCGACCAACCACCTCGACCTCGACGCGATCGTCTGGCTCGAAGACTGGCTGCACCGCTACCCCGGCACGCTCGTCGTGATCTCGCACGACCGCGAATTCCTCGATTCGATCTGCAACGTCACGCTGCACCTGGAAAACCGCCAGGTGAAGCGCTACGGCGGCAACTACTCGCAATTCGAAGTGCTGCGCGCGCAGCAACTGGCGCTGCAGCAAAGCGCATACGAAAAGCAGCAGAAGACGATCGAACACCTGCAGAGCTTCGTCGACCGTTTCAAGGCCAAGGCCACCAAGGCGAAGCAGGCGCAAAGCCGGATGAAGGCGCTCGAGAAGATGGAGCTGATCGCGCCTGCGCACATCGCGTCGCCGTTCACGTTCGAATTCCGCACGCCCGACGCCGCGCCGAACCCGATGATGGTGATGGAAGACGTCCGCTGCGGCTACCATGCCGACAACGGCACGGACATCCCGATCGTCGAACGCGTGGCGCTGTCGATCCAGAACGGGCAGCGCATCGGCCTGCTCGGCGCGAACGGCCAGGGCAAGTCGACGCTGATCAAGACGCTGGCCGGCACGCTCGCGCCGCTGTCGGGCGACGTCCGCGAGGGCAAGGGGCTGACGATCGGCTATTTCGCGCAGCACCAGCTCGAAACGCTGCGCGAGGACGATTCGCCGCTCGCGCATCTCGCGCGGCTCGCACCCGATACGCGCGAACAGGAGCTGCGCGACTTCCTCGGCGGCTTCAATTTCTCGGGCGACATGGCGACCAGCGCCGTCGGCCCGTTCTCGGGCGGCGAGAAAGCGCGCCTCGCGCTCGCGCTGATCATCTGGCAGAAGCCGAACCTGCTGCTGCTCGACGAACCGACGAACCACCTCGATCTCGAAACGCGCCACGCGCTGACGATGGCGCTCGCGCAGTTCGAAGGCACGCTGATCCTCGTATCGCACGACCGCCACCTGCTGCGCGCGACGACCGACCAGTTCATGCTGGTCGCGAAGCACCGGCTGCAGCCGTTCGACGGCGACCTCGACGACTACCGCGACTGGCTGCTGCAGCATGCGGCCGAGCAGCGCGCGGCCGCAAAGGCCGACAGTGCGGCTGCGTCGGGCGCGGGCGCCGCGGCGAACCGCAAGGACCAGAAGCGTCAGGCCGCCGAGGAGCGGCAGCGCCTGTCGGTGTTGAAAAAACCGCTGCAGTCGCGCATCACGAAGCTCGAAAAGGAAATGGAGACGCTGCACGCGGAGAAGGCGCGCCTCGACGCGTTCGTCGCCGATCCGGCGAGCTACGAGGCCGCGCGCAAGACGGAGCTGACCGACGCGATCCGCAAGCTCGGGGACGTCAACACGCGTCTCGAAACGATCGAGGCCGACTGGCTCGCCGCGCACGAAGAGCTCGAACAGATCGGCTGAACGCGACTGCAGTGCAGCCGGCCGGCGCCGCCAGCCCGGCCCGCTGGCGGCACGGGCTCTTCGACCGACCATCGGGCCCTTGCCGGGCCCGGATACGACAAGGCCGGGCGCACTGGCCCGGCCTTGTTACTGCCCTTGTTCGTCGATTCGCAGGCCGCCTGCCGGCTCAGCGCCGCGGCAGCGTGTCGCGCGGCAGTTGCTCGTCGTCGCCCATCAGGTACCGGCGCCCTTCGGTCGGCCGCCGGATCGCCGCGGCGACCTCCGCTTCGGTCACGTCCTCGGACACGACCTTGCGCGCCAGGCGCCCTTCCTCGTCGATCCATTCGACGATCCGGCATCCACCGCCCCAGGGCTGGCGAATCGGCTCCGACACGCGGCAGCCGCGCAGGTTGTAAAGGCGTCCGCCCGGCGCTTCCCCATACGATTTCAACATAGGTTCCCTTCGCATTGCGCGGTTCGACAATCCGGCAAAGGATAGGGAAAAGCGATGTCCGGCGGGTTACAGCAGCCTACATATTCTTTACAGAGAATTACGCGACAGATCGCCGACAGCCACGGCCCGCGCAGCTGCCGGGCCGATCACTCGAGATCGCGCACGCGGTCGATCGCCTGCTCGAGCCGCTCGACGGCCATCACGTTCAGCCCTTCGATCGGCTGTTTCGGCGCGTTCGCCTTCGGGATCAGCGCGGCCGTGAAGCCGAGCTTCGCCGCCTCGCGCAGCCGCTCCTGCCCGCGCGGAGACGGCCGGATCTCGCCCGCCAGCCCCACTTCGCCGAACACGAACAACCCCTTCGGCAGCGCCTTGTTGCGCATCGACGAATGGATCGCGAGCAGCACCGCGAGATCGGCGGCCGGCTCGGTGATCTTCACGCCGCCCACTGCATTGAGGAACACGTCCTGGTCGAAGCACGCGATGCCCGCGTGCCGGTGCAGCACCGCGAGCAGCATCGCGAGCCGGTTCTGTTCGAGCCCGACCGCGAGCCGGCGCGGGTTCGGCACGTGCGCGGTATCGACCAGCGCCTGGATTTCGACGAGCAGCGGACGCGTGCCTTCCTGCGTGACGAGCACGCACGAGCCGGGCACGACCTGCTCGTGCTGCGACAGGAACAGCGCGGACGGATTCGCGACGCCGCGCAGCCCGCGCTCGGTCATCGCGAACACGCCGAGTTCGTTGACCGCGCCGAAGCGGTTCTTGAACGCGCGCACGAGCCGGAACGACGAATGCGTGTCGCCCTCGAAATACAGCACCGTGTCGACGATGTGCTCGAGCACGCGCGGGCCGGCAAGGTTGCCCTCCTTCGTCACGTGCCCGACCATGATGATCGCGGTGCCCGACTGTTTCGCGATGCGCGTGAGCTGCGCCGCGCATTCGCGCACCTGCGCGACCGAGCCCGGCGCCGACGTGAGCGCCTCCGAATAGACGGTCTGGATCGAGTCGATCACGGCCACGTCCGGCCGCTCCGCGTCGATCGCGGCCTGGATCTTTTCGAGCTGGATCTCGGCGAGCAACTGCAGTTCGGCCGCCGGCGTACCGCCGTCGAGCAGCGCAAGCCGTTGCGCCCGCAACGCGATCTGCGCGGCCGACTCCTCGCCGCTGATATAGAGCGCGCGCCGCTCGCTCGCGATGTCGGCGAGCGACTGCAGCAGCAGCGTCGACTTGCCGATGCCCGGGTCGCCGCCGATCAGCACGACACCGCCGGGGACCAGCCCGCCGCCGAGCACGCGGTCGAATTCGCCGATGCCGGTCGAGAAGCGCGGCACGTCGGCCGCTTCGATGTCGACGAGGCGCTGGACGGGCGCCCGCTTCGCGAGCGACTGGAAACGGTGGGCCGACGGCGACTCGGCGACCGATTCGACCAGCGTGTTCCAGGCCTGGCACGACGGACACTGCCCCTGCCACTTCGGGGTCTGTCCGCCGCACTCGCTGCAGACATAGACGGTTTTCTGTTTGGCCACGCGCAACGCCCTTATTCCGCGCGCACGGGCACGCGGCCGGCGACCGCGCACATCAGCTCGTAGCCGATCGTGCCGCAATGACGGGCGACGTCGTCGATCGGCAGTGTATTGCCCCACAGCTCGACGCGCGCGCCGACGCCGGCCTGCGGGCACGGCGTCAGGTCGACGGTGATCATGTCCATCGACACGCGGCCGACGATCCGCGTGCGGATGCCGTCGACGATCACGGGCGTGCCTTCGGGCGCGACGCGCGGGTAGCCGTCCGCGTAGCCGCACGCGACGACGCCGATCCGCATCGGCGCCTGCGCGGAGAACGTCGAGCCATAGCCGATGGCCTGGCCTTTCCCGATCGTTTGCACCGCGATCAGTTCGGACGCGAGCGTCATCGCGGGTTTCAGCCCCGTGTCGGCGATATCGGACGACAGCCCGGACGGCGACGCGCCATACAGCACGATCCCCGGCCGCACCCAGTCGAAATGCGTATCCGGATGCCACAGCACGGCGGCCGAATTCGCGAGACTGCGCGCGCCGGCGATGTTTTCCGCGCCGCGCTCGAACGTCGCGAGCTGCTCGGCGACGCCGCGCTCGTTGTCCGCGTCCGAAAAATGGGTCATCAACGTGATCTGGCCGATGCCGGGGCACGCGCGGGCGCGCTCCCAGGCCGCGCGGTATTTTTCCGGCACGTAGCCGAGCCGGTTCATCCCGCTGTTCATCTTGAGCTGCACGTTGACGGGCTTCGACAGCCGCGCGGTTTCCAGCATCCGCATCTGCTCGTCGTTGTGGACGGTCGTCGTCAGGCTGTAGCGGTCGATCACGTCGATGTCGGTCGACCGGAAGAAGCCTTCGAGCAGCAGGATCGGGCCGGCCCAGCCGAGTTCGCGCAGCTTCACGGCCTCGTCGAGGTCGAGCAGGCCGAAGCCGTCGGTGCCGCGCAGGCCGGGAAACGCGCGGGCGAGACCGTGGCCGTACGCGTTGGCCTTGACGACCGCCCAGACCTTGGACGGGCCGGCAAAGCGGCGGACGACGGAGAGATTGTTCGCGAGAGCGGCGGTGTGGATGGTGGCGGAGATCGGGCGCGGCATGGGAAATTTACGTAAAGACGCTTGCGAATCAGCAGCTTACCGCGCCTTTTGAGCACCGAAGCCGACAACTTGCGGAACGATCGGGGAATCTTGCTAGTCCGAATTGGCGTATTTTCATGTTATAAAGCCGTGCGCACAACCCATTTCGAACGGAATAAGCCGATCGCATATCAGGCGGCCTACGCGGCCCTGCCGCAGCGACGAAAGCATCGCATCAGATGAAAAAAGGTTTTTACACCATCATGGCCGCGCAGTTTTTCTCGTCGCTGGCCGACAATGCGCTTCTCATCGCCGCCATCGCCCTGCTGAAAGACCTCCACGCCCCCAACTGGATGACACCGCTGCTGAAGCTGTTCTTCGTGTTGTCCTATGTGGTGTTGGCGGCGTATGTCGGTGCTTTCGCGGATTCGCGCCCGAAGGGGCGCGTGATGTTCATCACCAACTCGATCAAGGTGGTCGGCTGCATGATCATGCTGTTCGGCGCCCACCCGCTGATCGCGTACGGGATCGTCGGGTTTGGCGCGGCGGCCTACTCGCCCGCCAAATACGGGATTCTCACCGAGCTGCTGCCGGCCGATCGGCTCGTCGCCGCGAACGGCTGGATCGAAGGCACGACCGTCAGCTCGATCATTCTCGGCACCGTGCTCGGCGGCGCGCTGATCAGCCCGCACATCGCGTCGCACGTGATCGCGCACACGCCCGGCTGGATCGGCACGCCCGCCGAAGCGGCGATGGCGATCATCATGGCGATCTACGTGATCGCCGCGCTGTTCAACCTGCGCATTCCCGATACGGGCGCCCGCTATCCGAAGCAGGAACGCGGCCCGGTCAAGCTCCTTACGGATTTCGCCGACTGCTTCATGGTGCTGTGGCGCGACAAGCTCGGCCAGATCTCGCTGGCGGTCACGACGCTGTTCTGGGGCGCCGGCGCGACGCTGCAGTTCATCGTGCTGAAATGGGCCGAGGTGTCGCTCGGCATGTCTCTGTCGGAAGGCGCGATCCTGCAGGCCGTGGTCGCGGTCGGCGTCGCGGCCGGCGCGATCGCCGCCGCCGCCCGGATCCCGCTGAAGAAGTCGCTGACCGTGCTGCCCGTCGGCATCATCATGGGCATCGCGGTGATGCTGATGGCGTTCTACACGCGCGACCTGTTCCCGTCGAACTGGGCCGTGCACTTCGGCCACCTGCGCATGCCCGTCTACCTGATCGTCGCGTACATCTTCCTGATGTGCGTCGGCGCGCTGTCGGGCTACTTCGTCGTGCCGATGAACGCGCTGCTGCAGCATCGCGGCCACGTGCTGCTGTCGGCCGGCCATTCGATCGCGGTGCAGAACTTCAACGAGAACCTGTCGGTGCTCGTGATGCTGTGCCTGTATGCGGTGCTCGTGTGGCTCGACGTGCCGGTCGGCGTCGTGATCGTGCTGTTCGGCACGTTCGTCTGCCTGACGATGTGGCTCGTGATGCGCCGCCACCAGGCGAACCAGCGTCAGTTCGACTCGGTCGCGCTGATCGGCGAAGCGCGGCACTGACGCTACACTTTCCGTTTCCGCCCGCCAGCGCCGGTCCTCGAACCGGCGCGTTGCCATCATGACGCACCCGATACCCAACATCCTGACGATCGCCGGCTCCGATTCGGGCGGCGGCGCTGGCATCCAGGCCGACCTGAAGACGTTTTCCGCGCTCGGTACGTACGGCGCCAGCGTGATCACCGCGCTGACCGCGCAGAACACGCGCGGCGTGACGGGCGTGCACGCGCCGGACGCCGCGTTCGTAACCGCGCAACTCGACGCGGTGTTCAGCGATATCCGCATCGACGCGGTCAAGATCGGGATGCTCGCGAACGCGGCGATCGTGCACGCGGTGGCCGACGCGCTGCGCCGTTACGCGCCGCGCTTCGTCGTGCTCGACACGGTGATGATCTCGAAGAGTTCGCATGCGCTGCTCGCGCCCGACGCGGTCGACGCGCTGCGCGATGCGTTGCTGCCGCTGGCGACGGTCGTCACGCCGAACCTGCCCGAAGCGGCCGCGCTGCTCGGCGACGCAGCCGCGACCACCGAAGACGACATGGTCCGGCAAGGCCGCGCGTTGCTGCAGACGGGCGCGCGCGCCGTGCTGATGAAAGGCGGCCACCTGCCCGACGCGGCCGCGAGCCCCGACTGGCTCGTCGATGCGGCGCACACCGTGCGGCTCGACGGCCCGCGCGTGCCGGTCAGCAACACGCACGGCACGGGCTGCACGCTGTCGTCGGCGATCGCCGCGCTGCTGCCGCAGCAGCCCGACCTCGAAAGCGCGGTGCACGAAGCGAAGACCTACCTGACCGGCGCGATCGCCGCGAGCGGCCGCCTCGACGTCGGCCACGGCGTCGGCCCGGTTCATCACTTCCATCGCTGGTGGTAAGCGTCGCCTGACGCGGCGTCAGTCGTCCTGCGCCGCGAACGCCTGCGCACGCGCCGGCCAGTCGTCCGGCACGACGAAGCCGCGCGCCGTCTCGCGCCACGTGCCATCGCCGCCCTTCTCATAAATGCCGATCAAGTCGGGGGCCTGACGCGCCGCCAGCACGGGCGGCAGCTCGAGTGCGGCCGCGAGCGGTTCGGGCTCGAAGCCCGCGCCGGCGGCAACGCGGCGCGGCGCAAGCCAAGCGAGCCGAGGCAACACGCTCCACGCAACGCCGGCACGCTGCGCGGCCGCCCACGCCGGCCACTGCGCATGCGTCAGCCAGAAACCGCGCGGGTGATCCGGCGAGATTTCGGCGGACACCGACGGCAGCGGCGTGCCGTGCGGATAGAACAGCCAGCCCCTGATGAACATCTGTGCGTCGGACGGCGCGCCGTAGCCGAGCAGCGCAAACCCGGCGCGATCGCCGAGCCGCAACTGGTGGTCGAGCAGCCGGCTGCGCTTGCGGTCGAACCGGTCGACGAGATTGGGCCCGACGAAGTCGGCGAGCGACGCGCCGTCGCACACCGGCGCGCACAGATAACACTTCACCGCGAGTTCCCAGTGCAGGCGCTGCCCGCCCGGCGCGTCGACGAGAAAATCGACTTCGCCGAGCGTCAGGCCGTTGCTGCGCAGCGGAAGATTGGCCGCGACGAGCCGCAGCGACGGCCCGTGCGTGAGGAAATACTCGAGCAGGCATTCGGCATAGCGGCCGAGCCGGGTGGGCCGCACCCCGGCGAGCGCGAGGTGCAGCGGCTCGGGCGCCGCATCGAGCGCGGCGAGCCATGCCTCGACGGCCGACCGTCCGACCGCATCCGGCCACGGTTGCGCGAGCGGCGCGCCGGGTGCCGCGGTCAGCAGGCTCGGGCTCGCGAGCAGCCAGCCCAGATCGCGAACCGCGGCGTCACGCAGCGTATCGACGAATGCGAACGCCGCGCCGGTCGTCATTGCCCGGCCGGCCCGTTCGCGTCGCCACCCTCTGCGCGCCGGAACGTGTCGCGTGCGAGGCACAAGTCGGCCCACGCCTTCGACTTGTCCTGCAGGCTGCGCAGCAGGTACGCCGGGTGGTAGGTGACGATCACCGGCACGCCTTCGTACTCATGCACGCGGCCGCGCAGCGACGCGATGCTGGCGTCCGTCTTCAGCAACGTCTGCGCGGCGAAGCGCCCGAGCGCGACGATCAGCTTCGGCTTCACGAGCGCGACCTGGCGCTGCAGATAAGGCTCGCAGCTTGCGACCTCGTCCGGTTCCGGGTTGCGGTTGCCGGGCGGCCGGCACTTGATCACGTTCGCGATGTACACGTTGTCGCCGCGCTTGAGCGCCAGCGACTGCAGCATGTTGTCGAGCAGCTTGCCGGCCTGGCCGACGAACGGTTCGCCTTGCTTGTCCTCGTTCTCGCCCGGCGCTTCACCGATCAGCATCCAGTCCGCTTCACGGTCGCCGACGCCGAACACGGTGTTGGTCCGCTTCTCGCACAGCCGGCAGTGGGTGCAGTCGCGCACGCGCGCGGCCAGCGCATCCCAGTCGAGCATCGCAACCGGCGTTCCGGCGGGACGCGGTTCGGCTGCCGGCATGGGCTCGCCCGGCGGCGCTGCGTCGAACCACGCGAAATCGTCTTCTCCGACAGGCGGCGCGTCGTCCATCGGCGGCATTGCATCGGCTGAAGCCGCCGGCGCGAGCGTGCGATCACCATCGACGACACGACGCGCCGGTGCATCCGGAGCCGGTATGCCCGGAGCCGGTACGCCCGATGCCTGTATGCCCGATGCCGGTACGCCCGGCTCGCGAGCCGGCGACGCCGCGGCGGCACGCGCGGCAGCCGGCGGCGCATCGTCTTGCACCGGGGCACGCACCGCGCGCGCCGGCCGATCGGCCGCGGCCGCGGCGGAGACGTCGTCCGCCGTACCGGTTTGCGCCACGGCGGGCGCCTCGGCTGCCGCGCCTTCGTCCTCGCGCTGCCCGCGCCGCACCCAGATCTGCGCGAGGCCCATTTCCTCGAGCGCCGCTTCAGCCCACGCCATGTGCGTCCCCCTCGTCCTTGTTCAGCGTCAGACGCATCACGATCGCGTCCTCCCGGCTGCGATGCTTCGCCGGATAGTAGTTCTTGCGCCGGCCGATCGTCACGAAGCCGAAACGCTCGTACAGATGAATCGCGCGCGGATTGGACGGCCGCACCTCGAGCAGCACACCGTCGAGCCGCTCCGCGCGCGAAATGCGCACGGCCTCGCGCAGCAGCGCGAGGCCCGCGCCCGCGCGCTGCGCGTCCGGCGCGACACACAGGTTGAGCAGATGCATCTCGTCGATCACCGGCATCAGCACGCAATAGCCGATCAGTGAACCCGTCACGTGCCGCAGGCACACGCCCAGATAGCCGTTGCGCAACGAATCCTCGAAATTGCCGCGGCTCCACGGGAATTCGTACGCGACCTGCTCGATCGCGACGACCTCGTCGAGATCGGCATCCGTCATCGGCGCCAGATAGCGGTCGCTCAGCAGTACACCCGTCATCCCTTCGCCCCGCCCGTCTGCGCGGTCCGTGCCGCGATCCGCTCGGCAGTCGTCTGCGCGACCTTGTCGCGCACGTATTCGGGCGCTGCCTGGTCGGCCGGCACCGTGCGCCCGGCGCGGAACGCGCGCAGCGCGGCATGCGCGACCGCCAGCGCATGAGGCAATGCTTCGCCGTCGATCACGGCCGCGCGCGCCGCGGCCGGCAATTGCGCGCCGAACGCGGCAGCCGCATTGCCCGCGAGCGTGAACGGCGCGTCGGGCACGCCGACGGCGCCCGGCGCATCGAGCGACGCCGGATGCAGCGTGCGCCAGTCGCCGGCGCTGTCATCCCACGCGAAGTCCGCCCAGTAGGCTTCGTCCATCCGCGCGTCCAGCGCGGCAAGCACGCGGGTCGTGCCGGGCGCGCGCAGCCGCGCGTGCTCCGCGCACGCGAGCAGCGTGCCGATCGGCACGACCGGCAGCCCGCCCCCGAACGCGAGGCCCTGGGTAATGCCGGTCGCGGTGCGCAGGCCCGTGAACGAGCCGGGGCCGGCGCCGAACGCGATCGCGTCGCAATCGGCGAGCGTCAGCCCGGATTCGGCGAAAAGCTCCTGGATCGCCGGCAGCACGCGTGTGCTCGACACGGCGCCCGTCTGTTCGTGGCGGACCCAGGTTTGCGGGGTGGAAACGGCGTCATCGGCATGAGCCGAGCGCAGCAGCGCGACCGAGCAGTATTCGGTCGACGTATCGATGGCGAGGAGCACTGTTTGCGTCATGGCCGACATTGTAATGCGGCGCCCCGCTCCCACGGGCGATCAGGCCCGATCCGTGCACGCGCGCGGCGCCGGTGGCGGTTTGGAAGGATCGCTCGACCCCGCGCGGCGGTCCGCTTGTTAAGATCGCCCGACCTGAAACCCTTACGGAGACACCCGATGAGCGAACTCACCGCCCAATTCGACCAGGCCCAGATCGACGTCAAGCAACTGACGGAACGGCCGGGCAACCTGACCCTGCTGCGCCTGTACGCGCTCTTCAAGCAGGCGACCGACGGCGACGCGCACGGCGACAAGCCGGGCTTCACCGACATCGTCGGCAAATACAAGTACGACGCATGGGATGCACTGAAGGGCACGTCGCAGGATGCCGCGAAGCAGCAATACATCGAACTCGTCGAATCGCTGAAAAACGGCACGGCTTCCTGACCGAACCACGCCCTTCGCAATAGGCAATCAAATCAGTGGCGCAGCGCAGCAAATCTCTTTATAATACGGCCTGCGTCACCCCCGCGCTCGGCTCGCATGCCGTTCCGGCCCGACGCCTCGTAGCGTTAAGCTCCAATCCGGTTTAGAACCTGTCCCCTCCTGCTTCGACCCTCGCGGTCGTCACTTATCAGGCTGGCGGCCCCGCTCCTGAAGCGCGCCGCACCCAAAACAGCTTCTAATGCCTCATCCGCCGACTGTTCGGCGGATTGCACCCGTTTCCCGATTTGCTCGCTGAATCCGACGACTTGGGTATGCGCGATTGGCGCCGACGTTTCACCCACTGTGTTTCAAGGATTGTTATGACTTCGAGCATCAACTCCAGCCCGCTCAACGCGATCGCCGACCAGGCGCTCGGTCTCGACGACGCCGCCGTACCGGCCGCGGTCGAACCGGCGTCGGACGAGCCGAGCTTCGCGTCGCTCGGGTTGTCGCCGGAGATCGTCTCCGCGCTGCAGGCCGCCGGCTATGTGAAGCCGACGCCGGTCCAGCAGCGCGCGATTCCGGCCGGCATCGCCGGCCGCGACCTGCTGGTGTCGAGCCCGACCGGTTCGGGCAAGACGGCCGCCTTCATGCTGCCCGCGATCGAACGCTTCGCGCAGCTCCAGAAGACGCTGGCGCAGCAACCGCGCGCGCCGCGCGAACCGAACCAGGGCGACCGCCGCGCGCGCCGCCCGCAACCCGTCGCGCGCCCGGGCCTGCTCGTGCTGACGCCGACCCGTGAACTCGCGATGCAGGTCACCACGGCCGCATCGACCTACGGCAAGCACCTGAAGCGCCTGCGCACCGTCAGCATCCTCGGCGGCGTCGCCTACGGCCAGCAGCTGATGCTGCTCGCGAAGAACCCCGAAATCCTGGTCGCCACGCCGGGCCGCCTGCTCGACCACCTCGAGCGCGGCCGCATCGACCTGTCCGAGCTGAAGATGCTCGTGCTCGACGAAGCCGACCGCATGCTCGACATGGGCTTCATCGACGATATCGAAACGATCGTCGCCGCGACGCCCGCGACGCGCCAGACGATGCTGTTCTCGGCCACGCTCGACGGCAAGATCGGTTCGCTGACGAGCCGCCTGCTGAAGGATCCCGAGCGCATCGAGATCCAGCAGCGCCTCGAGTCGCGCGCGAACATCGCGCAGACCGTGCACTACGTCGACGACCGCGACCACAAGGATCGCCTGCTCGATCACCTGCTGCGCGACGACGCGCTCGACCAGGCGATCATCTTCACGGCGACCAAGATCGACGCCGACCAGCTCGCCGGCCGTCTCGCCGACGCAGGCTTCGAATCGGCCGCGCTGCACGGCGACCTGCCGCAGGGCGCGCGTAACCGCACGATCCGTGCGCTGCGCGAGCGCCGCGTGCGCGTGCTGGTCGCGACCGACGTCGCGGCACGCGGTATCGACATCCCGGGCATCACGCACGTGTTCAACTACGACCTGCCGAAGTTCGCGGAAGACTACGTGCACCGCATCGGCCGTACGGGCCGTGCGGGCCGTTCGGGTACCGCGGTGAGCCTCGTGCACCACGCGGAACAGGGCGCGCTCAAGCGCATCGAGCGTTTCGTGCGCTCGCCGCTGCCGGTCAACGTGATCGAAGGCTTCGAGCCGCGCAAGTCGGCGCCCCCGCGCGGCGGCAACGGCGGCCGCGGCCGTCCGGGCGGCGGTAACGGCGGCGGCCGGCGTTTCGGCGGCAAGCCGGGCAGCGGCAATGGCGGCAACGGCCGCAGCTACGGCGGCGGCAATGGCGGCGGCTGGAGCGGCAAGCCGAGCGGCAGCCGCGACGGCGGCCCGCGTCGCGACGGCCAGCGCAGCAGCGGCCCGCGCCGCAGCAATTCCGCGTCGTAAGCACGCACGGGCGGCCGCTGGCCGCCCCACGGATGGCCGTCCCGCCAATCCAGCCGACCGGCGCACCTGCGCCGGTTTTTTTCGCCCCGACACACATTTCACGATGCGGAAAATTTTTTTGCGTCGTAAAAAATCATGTTGCGTGGCACAACCCATACGATTGCAGGATGGGAAAGAGCATTTCTTATCCCGAAATAACAAATTCAAATCATTGATTTAAAACAACTAAAAATTTACACACTTCCTGAGACTGCCCCTGTTTCGTTCCCGTCGATTTGCCTAGACTCTTATACAAGACTTCACGAAACGGAACGCACCGCTTCCCGCTTCGAGAACAGCATCCGCACCGTCAGATTCGACCCATTAGGCAACACACCGCATCAAGGAGCTCATCATGTCGCGTCAGCAACAGGCACAGGAACTGCAAAAGCAATGGGAAACTGATCCGCGCTGGAAGGGCATCAAGCGCGGCTACTCGGCCGAGGACGTCGTTCGCCTGCGCGGCTCGATCCCGATCGAGCACACGCTGGCCAAGCGCGGCGCGGAAAAGCTGTGGAGCCTCATCAACAACGAGCCGTTCGTCAACGCACTCGGCGCGCTGACCGGCAACCAGGCGATGCAGCAGGTGAAGGCCGGCCTGAAGGCCATCTACCTGTCCGGCTGGCAAGTGGCCGGCGACGCGAACGTCGCGGGCGAAATGTACCCGGACCAGTCGCTGTACCCGGCGAACTCGGTGCCGCTCGTCGTGAAGCGCATCAACAACACGCTGACGCGCGCCGACCAGATCCAGTGGTCGGAAGGCAAGAACCCGGGCGACGAAGGTTATGTCGACTTCTTCGCGCCGATCGTGGCCGACGCGGAAGCCGGTTTCGGCGGTGTGCTGAACGCGTTCGAACTGATGAAGGCGATGATCGAGGCAGGCGCATCGGGCGTTCACTTCGAGGACCAGCTCGCTTCGGTGAAGAAGTGCGGCCACATGGGCGGCAAGGTGCTCGTGCCGACGCGCGAAGCCGTCGCGAAGCTGTCGGCCGCACGTCTCGCGGCCGACGTGATGGGCACGCCGACGGTGCTGGTCGCACGTACCGACGCGGAAGCGGCCGACCTGATCACGTCCGACGTCGACGACAACGACAAGCCGTTCCTGACGGGCGAGCGCACGGTGGAAGGCTTCTTCCGCACGAAGCCGGGCCTCGAGCAGGCGATCTCGCGCGGTCTCGCGTACGCGCCGCATGCCGACCTGATCTGGTGCGAAACGGGCAAGCCGGATCTCGAGTACGCGAAGAAGTTCGCGGAAGCGATCCACAAGCAGTTCCCGGGCAAGCTGCTGTCGTACAACTGCTCGCCGTCGTTCAACTGGAAGAAGAACCTCGACGACGCGACGATCGCGAAGTTCCAGAAGGAACTCGGCGCGATGGGCTACAAGTTCCAGTTCATCACGCTGGCCGGCTTCCATGCGCTGAACTACTCGATGTTCAACCTCGCGCACGGCTATGCCCGCACGCAGATGAGCGCGTTCGTCGAACTGCAGCAGGCCGAGTTCGCGGCAGCCGACAAGGGCTTCACGGCCGTCAAGCATCAGCGTGAAGTCGGCACCGGCTACTTCGACGCGGTGACGCAGACGGTCGAGCGCGAAGCATCGACGACCGCGCTGCACGGCTCGACCGAAGACGAACAGTTCTTCGACGGCAAGAAGGTCGCGTAACGCGCGCAGGCGCCACGACTTCGGCAACAAGACAAAAATCAGGGAGGAGACGGCAGGCGCGCGATGCAAATCGCGCGACCGGCCGCCGCAACGACGCGCGCCGGCTTTCGTCCGGCGCGCCCTTTTTCTGCGGTGCCGATCCTGCTGCCGCCCGCTCGGCCGCAACAGCAGGCACCGCTCTATCGATAGACGATCACCGGAATTTTCGTATGGGTCAGCACACGCTGCGTCTCGCTGCCGATCAGCAGGCTGCCGAGCCCGCGGCGTCCGTGGGACGCCATGAAGATCACGTCGCAGCCACCGCGTTCGGCCGCCTCGATGATGCCGAGATACGGCGACGGATGCACGCTGGTCCACGTGTCGCATACGACGCCGGCCGCCTTCGCGGCCGATTCGACCTCGTCGAGGTGCGCGCGCGCCTCGCGCTCGCTGCGCGCACGGAAATCGGCGGGCGGCTCGATGATCACTTCGGAAAACGGCGAGTACGGATACTGCGGCAGGCACGCGTAGGCCGTCACGCGCGCGCCGACCGCGCGAGCCAGGTCGATCGCGCCGTCGATCGCCTTTTGCGACAGTTCGGAACCGTCGGTTGGAACGAGGATGTGCCGGAACATCGCGCCCTCCTTCGTCAATCGCACTCCGCGCGCCGCGATCCCGTCCGAGCCGGCCGCCACGCGTCGGTCATGTCTCCTACGATTGTAGTGTGCGAAACCGCGCAACCGGCACCGGCAGCGGGTTCGTCCTCATATCGGAAACGCGCGGGCACGCGCGGTCTACGCGCCCCAATAACCGGGCCGCTCGTACGTGTGCTTCAGGTAATCGAGAAACAGGCGCACGCGCAGCGGCAGGTGGCGGCGCTGCGGAAACACCGCGTGGATGCCGATCGGCGGCGCGGCGAATGCGTCGAGCACGCTGACGAGCCGGCCGGCCGCGATGTCCTCGCCGACCTCCCACCACGAGCGCCATGCCAGGCCGTGGCCGGCGAGACACCACTCGTGCAGCACCGCGCCGTCCGAGCATTCCATCGTGCCGTTCACGCGGATCGACACGACCTTGTCGTCCTCCTGGAACGCCCAGCCGCGTTGCTGGTTAGCGTTCGCCGCAAGCGCGAGACAGTTGTGCCGCGCCAGTTCCGCGAGCGTGGCCGGCGTGCCGCGCCGCGCGAGATACGCGGGAGACGCGACGCACACGCGGCGATTCTCGCCAAGCTTCAGCGACACCAGCGACGAGTCGGGCAGCTCGCCGAGCCGCACCGCGCAATCGAACCCCTCGTTGACGAGGTCGACCATCCGGTCGGACAGGTCGAGCGTGACCGACACGTCCGGATGCCCGCCGCTGAACTCGGGCACGAGCGGCGCGACGTGCCGCCGGCCAAAGCCGGCCGGCGCGGAAATGCGCAGGTGGCCGCTCGCCTTGACGCCGCCGGCGGACACGCTCGCCTCGGCGTTCTGCATGTCGTTGATGACCCGCTGGCAATCCTCGAGGAATGCCGACCCCTCGAACGTCAGCGTCAGCTTGCGCGTCGTGCGCACCAGCAGCTTGACGCCGAGCCGCTCCTCGAGCGCGTCGAGGCGGCGGCCGATGATCGCCGGCGCGACGCCTTCCGCGTGCGCGGCCGCCGACAGGCTGCCCTTCGCCGCGACCGCGGCGAACGTTTCGATCTGTTTGAACCGGTCCATGACTCGCAGGGACGGCACCGCCGCCCTTCAAATAGCTTAAGCCGCTCAAGATTAGGTATATGAAAGTAAAAGATCAAGTGATGATTAGCGTCTTTTTAAGTATCTACGATCACGAATAGAATCGACCCGACCTCTGAAACTGGAGCGCAAGGCTATGTCGGCCACAACGACACTCTCCTCTCCCGACGCAATCCTCTTCGACGCATTCGGCACGTTGTTTGACGTGCATGCGGTCGTGGCCGCGGCAGAGCAGATGTTTCCCGGTCACGGGGAACGGTTGTCGCAGCTGTGGCGACGCAAGCAAATCGAATACTCGCAACTGCGCACGCTCGCCGATCCGGCCGGCGCCCGCTATCGCCCGTTCCGGGACATCACGCTCGACGCGCTGCGGTTCGCCGCGCGCGCGCTTGGCCTCGCGCTGAACAGCGCGGCCGAGAAACGGCTGATGGACGAATACGCGTGCCTGTCCACCTATCCCGATACGGTGCCCGCGCTGCGCAAGCTGCGCGGGCTCGAGCCGCGCCCGCCGCTCGCGATCCTGTCGAACGGCAACCCGCAGATGCTCGACATCGCGATCAAGAGCGCCGGCATGTCCGGGCTGTTCGATCGCGTGCTGTCGGCCGACACCGTGCGCGCCTACAAGCCGAGTCCGGCCGTCTACGCGCTCGGCACCGCCGCGTTCGGGCCGAGCCCGCGCGGCATCGTGTTCGTGTCGTCTAACGCGTGGGACGTCGCCGGTGCCGCCTGGTTCGGCTACACGACGTTCTGGCTCAACCGCACCGGCGCGCCCGCCGAGGAACTCGGCGCGCCGCCCGACGGCACGGGCACCGGCATGGCCGACCTGCTCGCATTCCTCGCCACCCCGGCTCCGTCCGGCAGACACGCAAACCGCACGCGCCCCGGCCCGGGTGCATGACGCTCGCAGCTGCCGCCTTCCCCCTTCACCGAAACCGCAACTGACCGACCAAGGAGATGAGACTCATGAGCACCCCGATCACGCTGCCGCAAGGCATGACGATCACCGGCGAAATCAAGCCGGGTTACGAAGCGATCCTGACGCCCGATGCGCTCGCACTCGTCGCAGCGCTGCACCGCGCGTTCGAACCGCGCCGCCAGGCGCTGCTGCAGGCGCGCGCCGAGCGCACGAAACGCCTCGACGCGGGCGAGCGCCCGGACTTCCTGGCCGATACCAGCGCGATCCGCGAAGGCGACTGGAAGGTCGCGCCGCTGCCGGCCGACCTGCAATGCCGCCGCGTCGAGATCACAGGCCCCGTCGAGCGCAAGATGATCATCAACGCGCTGAACTCGGGCGCCGATTCGTACATGACGGACTTCGAGGATTCGAATGCGCCGAGCTGGACGAACCAGATCGACGGCCAGATCAACCTGAAGGACGCGATTCGCCGCACGATCTCGCTCGAGCAGAACGGCAAGTCGTACCGGTTGAACGACAAGGTCGCGACGCTGATCGTGCGGCCGCGCGGCTGGCACCTCGACGAGAAGCACGTGACGGTCGACGGCCAGCGTGTGTCCGGCGGCATCTTCGATTTCGCGCTGTTCCTGTTCCACAACGCGAAGGAGCTGCTCGCGCGCGGCTCGGGCCCGTACTTCTACCTGCCGAAGATGGAAAGCCATCTCGAGGCGCGCCTGTGGAACGATATCTTCGTCGCCGCGCAGGAAGCGGTCGGCGTGCCGCGCGGCACGATCCGCGCGACGGTGCTGATCGAGACGATCCTCGCCGCGTTCGAGATGGACGAGATCCTGTACGAACTGCGCGAGCACAGCTCGGGCCTGAACGCCGGCCGCTGGGACTACATCTTCTCGGCGATCAAGAAGTTCAAGAGCGACCGCGATTTCTGCCTCGCCGACCGTTCGAAGATCACGATGACGGTGCCGTTCATGCGCGCGTACGCGCTGCTGCTGCTGAAGACCTGCCACAAGCGCAACGCGCCGGCGATCGGCGGGATGAGCGCGCTGATCCCGATCAAGAATGATCCGGAAGCGAACGACAAGGCGATGGGCGGCGTGCGCTCGGACAAGCAGCGCGACGCGACCGACGGCTACGACGGCGGCTGGGTTGCGCACCCGGGCCTCGTGCCGATCGCGATGGAAGAGTTCGTCAAGGTGCTCGGCGACCAGCCGAACCAGATCGCGAAGCAGCGCGACGACGTTCAGGTCGAAGGCAAGAACCTGCTCGACTTCCAGCCTGAAGCGCCGATCACCGAAGCCGGCCTGCGCAACAACATCAACGTCGGCATCCACTACCTCGGTGCATGGCTCGACGGCAACGGCTGCGTGCCGATCCACAACCTGATGGAAGACGCGGCCACCGCCGAGATTTCCCGCTCGCAGGTGTGGCAGTGGATCCGCTCGCCGAAGGGCGTGCTCGACGACGGCCGCAAGGTCACGGCCGAACTCGTGCGCGAATACACGAAGGTCGAGCTCGACAACGTGAAGCGTTCGGTCGGCGGCAACACGCAGCCGTACGAGCGCGCCGCGGCGATCTTCGAGCAGATGTCGACGTCGGAAGGCTTCACCGAATTCCTGACGCTGCCGCTGTACGAGGAAATCTGACGAAGCGGCCCGCCGCGACCGTCGGCCGGCCACGTGCCGTCGCCGGTCGCACGCGACGACCGCACGAAAAAAGCGCCCCGCGGGGCGCTTTTCCTTTGCGGCGAAACCGACTGCCGCGCGGACGCTCAGGCGGCTTCCCGCTCGCGCCGGTGCTGGACCCAGTCGCCCGACGCGATGCGCGGACGCCCGGCTGCCGCATGGGCGGCGACCGGATAATACAGGCATGCATACTGGCGTCCGCCGAGTTCGACGGTCACTTCTTCCTGCCTGAACAGCGTGTCGACGCCCGGATAGACGCGCTCGATCTCGTCGAGCACGGGAACGAGCCGCTCATCGACCTCGTAGACGTCGCCCCAGACCAGCGACTTGCCGGCCGGCCCGGCAACCATCCCCGGATAGGTGCCGAAATCGTACAGTTCGCCCGGCAGCGCGACCGCGCCAAGCAGCGTCGGCGCGGCGATCCCATGCCGTGCGGCCGCATGGCCGATGTCGTTGGTTTCTCCGGCTCTCAGGGTGCCGTAGACGAATACGTAGCGCATCGTGGTTCTCCTCTTCGATTCGTGTGTTGCCGTGTTCGCGCGCGATTCGTGCGAAATTGCGCACGCATCGATAGACCACCGGATCGACCCGATGGTTCTGACCGGCAAGCGCACGGCCCCGGGCAGCCGCGCCGAATTCGCCCGGCCCCATACAAAGTTCATTTGAACACGGCATGATCGCCCGACAAACCGCCGCATGCGCTCGCGCGGCGCCTTCTAAAATAACGACATCGCCGCCGCGCCGCCCGAACCGTCCATGAATCCGCCCGCCCAAGCCGACGCATCGAACCCGTACGACGTCATCGACATCCCGCCCGAATTCGCGCCGACCGCCGTCCATCCGATGCGCGTGCGCGCGCGGCAAGTCGACGCCGGCCGCCGCATCCCGCTGCACACGCATGCGTGGGCGCAGCTCGCGTACGCGTCGCGCGGCGTGCTGCGCGTCGCGACGACCGGCACGACGTGGATGGTGCCGCCGTCCCGCGCGATCTGGGTGCCGCCGCACGTGACGCACGAGGTCGTGATCGTCGAGGAAGCGTATTTGCGCACGCTGTATATCGACGAGTCGATCGTACCGGACGGGCTCGACGCGTGCCGCGTCGTCGAAGTGACGGGATTGCTGCGTGAACTGATCGTCGCACTCGACGCGCGCGACCTAAGCGCCGCGCGCGAGCGGCTGCTGTGCGGGCTCGTGCTCGACGAGCTGAGCCATGCCGAGCCGTTGCCGCTTGCGGTGCCGATGCCCGACGAGAAACGGCTGCGCACGCTGTGCGAATCGGTACTCGCGCAACCGGCGCATGCGGAATCGCTCGAACACTGGGCAAGCGAGGTCGGTGCGAGCACGCGCACGATTTCGCGGCTCTTCAAGCAGGAACTGGGCGTGAGCTTTTCGCAGTGGCGCCAGCAGGCGCTGCTGGCGCGGGCGATCCCGTTGCTGAACCAGGGGCGCCCGCTGTCGCATATCGCGCGCGAACTCGGCTACCAGAGCCAAAGCGCGTTCTCGGCGATGTTCCGCCGTGCATTCGGCGAAAGCCCGCGCGCGTTCATGCTGCGCGGCTACGAGCACCGCGGCGCGGAAGGTCCCATTGCGGACGATGAAACGCCGGACGACGACGCGATCGACGCCTTCCGCTGAGCGCTGCGCTCCGGATCATCAGGTCTTCAGACCGGCCGCACCATGTGGCGGATCGCACCGAGTTGCGCGAGCCGCGGGCTGGCTACCTGGTAGCCCATGCGCAGGTAGAGACGCGCGGCGGGATTGTCGACGAACACGCGCAACTGCAGTTCGTGCAGCCCGCGCGCACGCGCCCAGCGGTGCGACATGTCGAGCATGTAGGTGCCGGCGCCCTGCCCGCGATGGCCGGCCGCGATCTGGACATCGCGGATATGCAGCGAGTCGCCTTCCTCGGTCACGCGCAGCACGCCGATGCGCTCGCCGTCGGCTTCGAGGATGAAGTTCTCGGATTCGCGCCAGCTCGCATAGAACAGATCGCTGCGCCACACGAGCCCATGGCGCTTGTAGTAGCCGCCCATGTTGCCGTGCGTCAGCGCTTCGGCAAACGGGAAATCGTCGGGCTCCGCGGGCCGGAGCTGATACAGGAGTCGCAGGTCGGTCGGATCGAGCATCGCGCAGGGGTCAAGAACGCATCCCGCCACGATAGCGCAGTCGCGCACGGATGCAATCGCGAATTTCTCGTAGCGATATGGCGCCCGATACCCGGATCGGAGTGCCCGACGGACGCAACCGGAAACGCAAATGAAGAAGCCCGCACAAGGGCGGGCTTCTTCAATTTCCTGGCGGAGCGGACGGGACTCGCCTGCATCCCGCAGGCCGCGGCTGCGCTTGCAAGCGCAGCCCTTCGAGTCCCGCCGGAAGCCGCGCAGGCGGCTTCCTCCGATCTGCGGCCACGCGCCCGAGAACGGGCGCAACAACCGAACGCACAAACGAAAATGCCCGCACAAGGCGGGCACTTTCGTTTGTTTGGCGGAGCGGACGGGACTCGAACCCGCGACCCCCGGCGTGACAGGCCGGTATTCTAACCGACTGAACTACCGCTCCAGTCTTGCTGCTTGCCTGGCAGGCGTCGGTTGCTTCCTGCCGGCGCATCGTTTGTTCGAACGACGCCGAAATCTGGCGTCCCCTAGGGGATTCGAACCCCTGTACTCACCGTGAAAGGGTGATGTCCTAGGCCTCTAGACGAAGGGGACAACGTACTGCTTACATCCTTAATGCAAAAGCCCGTTCAAAAACGTTCTTTGAACGGGCTTCGTTCTGGCGGAGCGGACGGGGCTCGAACCCGCGACCCCCGGCGTGACAGGCCGGTATTCTAACCAACTGAACTACCGCTCCAGCTTTCTTCACCCCACTTGCAGGACATCGTTCACGTTCCTGCAAGCGTTGCGGCACTTCTTATGAAACGCCGCTGAATCTGGCGTCCCCTAGGGGATTCGAACCCCTGTACTCACCGTGAAAGGGTGATGTCCTAGGCCTCTAGACGAAGGGGACAACGTACTGCTTACATCTTTAATACAAAAGCCCGCTCAAAAACGTCTTGAACGGGCTTCGTTCTGGCGGAGCGGACGGGACTCGAACCCGCGACCCCCGGCGTGACAGGCCGGTATTCTAACCGACTGAACTACCGCTCCAACTTCCTTACCCAACCTGCAGGACGTCGGTTACGTTCCTGCAAGCCTCGCGACACTTCTACGAAACGCCGCTGAATCTGGCGTCCCCTAGGGGATTCGAACCCCTGTACTCACCGTGAAAGGGTGATGTCCTAGGCCTCTAGACGAAGGGGACATAATCTTTTCAGATCTGTCTGACTTTCGCTATTCACTTCTCATCAACAGCGAAGGCCGAAATTCTAACTGCTTTAGATCATTCTGTGAAGCATTTATTACTACCACTACTGCTTCGCAAACCAATCCAATTTGTTCTGTTGGTGGAGGTAAGCGGGATCGAACCGCTGACCTCTTGCATGCCATGCAAGCGCTCTCCCAGCTGAGCTATACCCCCTTGCAGAACAGAAATGAGATTATATGGACCGACTTTGAACTTGTAAATACCCTTTTTGCGATTCGAGCGAAATTTTTTGCGAAGCTACCGCGATCTCACGCGCGGACAGCTTCGCTCACGCACGAACCTCAGGCCAGCGCGGCCTCGATGCGCGACACCACGACGTCGCGACCGAACAGCACGAGCACCGCATCGATCGACGGCGTGTGCGTCGTACCAGCCACCAGCAGGCGCACCGGCATCGCGAGTTGCGGCATCTTCAGCTTGTGCGTGCCGAGCGTCGCCTTCAGCGCAGCGGACACCGCCTCCTTCGTCCAGTCGGCCGCCTTCAGCGCGACGACGAGATCGGCCAGCGCGGGCCGCACCGCATCGGTCACGTGCTGCGCGAGCGCATCGGCTTCCGGTGCCGGCACGCGGTAGAACATCGCGGCGCCTTCCGCGATCTCCTTGACCGTCGTCGCGCGATCCTTCATCAGGCCGACCACGGCGTCGAGCGCCGGGCCCGTCGCGATCACCGCGTCGTCGATGCCGAGCGCGTCGAGGAACGGCTTCGCGAGCGCGGCGAGGCGCGCGTTGTCGGCTTCCTTGATGTAATGCGCGTTCAGCCAGCTCAGCTTGCTGTGGTCGTACTGCGCGGGCGACTTGCCGAGATGCTCGAGATCGAACCATTCGACGAACTGCTCGCGCGAGAAGATCTCCGCGTCGCCGTGCGACCAGCCGAGGCGCGCGAGATAGTTGACGACCGCTTCGGGCAGGAAGCCCGCATCGCGATACGCCATCACGCTCATCGCGCCATGCCGCTTGCTCATCTTCTCGCCCTGCTCGTTCAGCACGGTCGGCAGGTGCGCATAGACGGGCGCCTCGCCGCCGAGCGCATTCAGGATGTTGATCTGGCGCGGCGTGTTGTTCACGTGGTCGTCGCCACGGATCACGTGCGTGATGCCCATGTCCATGTCGTCCACCACTACGCAGAAGTTGTAGATCGGCGTGCCGTCCGGGCGCGCGATCACGAGGTCGTCGAGCTCCTCGTTCGAGATCTCGACGCGCCCCTTCACGGCGTCGTCCCACACGACCGTGCCGGTCAGCGGATTGCGGAAGCGCAGCACGGGCTTCACGCCTGCCGGCGGCTCGGGCAGCACCTTGCCGGGCTCCGGACGCCACGTGCCGTCGTAGCGCGGCTTCAGGCCGGCCTCACGCTGGCGTTCGCGCAGCGCGTCGAGTTCCTCGGCCGACATGTAGCACGGGTACGCGAGGCCCTTCTCGAGCATCTGCGCGAGCACCTCGCGATAGCGGTCCATCCGCTGCATCTGGTAGATCGGGCCTTCATCGAAATCCAGGCCGAGCCACTGCATCCCCTCGAGGATCGCATCGACCGCTTCCTGCGACGAGCGCTCGACGTCGGTATCCTCGATGCGCAGCACGAACGTGCCGTTCATCTTGCGGGCGAACGCCCACGGATAGAGTGCGGAGCGGATGTTGCCGAGGTGGATGAAGCCGGTGGGACTCGGCGCGAAGCGGGTACGGACAGGACGGGTCATAAACGGTAACTCGAACGCCTGGGGCGCATGAATGATTCGACGCGGGATCGACGCGGCAGCCCGGACAGCAACGGGGCCGGCGACGCCCGGAACGGGAAAGAAGCCGGAATTATACTCGCGCCTGACATCGCGCCAAGCGCACCGCTTGCTTTATGATGTGCGCGCCGCGGCCGCCAACCGGCGCGGCGCCGGTCGCACGGAACCTGCCGCGCGGCCGCTCGGAACCTATCGCCGCCGCGGGCCGTGTAACCCGCCGCCAAGCCGCCGGAGAACCATTCGATGTCGTCCCCTCGCCTGTCGCGCCGCCACTTCACGATCGCGTGCGCGTCCGCCAGCCTCGCCGCCTGTACGTCATTCGGCGGCAAGTCCCGTCCCGACAACGGATCCAACCTCGCGCAGCCGAACGAGAAGCCCGTGAAGATCGGCATCGCGCTCGGCGGCGGCGCCGCGCGCGGCTTCTCGCACATCGGCGTGCTGAAGGCGCTCGAGGCGCGCGGCATCCCGATCGAGATCGTCGCGGGCACGAGCGCGGGCTCGGTGGTCGGCGCACTCTATGCGTCCGGCATGAGCGCGCTGCAGATCAACAAGATCGCGCTCGACATGGATCAGGCGGCGATCAGCGACTGGGCGCTGCCGTTCCGCTCGCGCGGCCTCTTGCAGGGTGTCGCACTGCAGAACTTCCTGAACAAGACGCTCAACAACCGGCCGATCGAGAAGATGGCGAAGCCGCTCGGCATCGTCGCGACGGATCTGCAGAGCGGCCAGCCGATCCTGTTCCAGCAAGGCAATGCGGGGCTCGCGGTGCGCGCGTCGTGCAGCGTGCCGTCGGTGTTCGAACCGGTGAAGATCGGCAACCGCGAATACGTCGACGGCGGCCTCGTGAGCCCGGTGCCCGCGTCGTACGCGCGCAAGATGGGCGCGAGCTTCGTGATCGCGGTCGACATCTCGGCCCGGCCGGACGGCGCGGCGACCAGCAACCCGATCGAGATGCTGCTGCAGACCTTCACGATCATGGGCCAGACGATCAAGACCTACGAGCTCGACAAATACGCGGACGTCGTGATCCGCCCGAACCTCGCGGCCATGGGCGGCAGCGACTTCAACCAGCGCAACGCGGCGATTCTCGCGGGCGAGGAAGCGGTCGCGCGCATCATGCCGGAACTGCAGCGCAAGCTCGCGACGGCGCGCGGCTTGGCCGCCGCCGCGTAAGAAGCACGCCATTCGCGGGACGGGACGGGGGACGGCACGCGCCGCCGCCCCGCTGCCGCCGGAACGACTTTCGCCTCGCTGCCTGCGCCGGCTCCAAAACAAAAAACCCTGCCACCTTTCGGTGACAGGGTTTTTTTCAATCCGGTCCAGCTGACCGGCGAACGTCAGTTGTTGCCGTTCGCCGAATCGTCGCCGATCGTCGCGCGCACGCGCTGGCGCAGATCTTCTGCCTTCATCGGGAACTCCGACTCGAGACGGCGCGCGCCGGTGAAACGCTTTTCCCAGTAGCCGCTGTCGAGATCGTCGACGCGAACGGTGCTGCCCGTCGACGGCGAATGCACGAACTTGTTGTCGCCGATATAGATGCCGACGTGCGAGAACGTGCGGCGCATCGTGTTGAAGAACACGAGGTCGCCCGGCTTGAGGTTACTCATGCTTACCTTCTCGCCGACCCGGCTCATCTCTTCCGCGCGACGCGGCAGCGACATGCCGAGCGTGTCCTGGAACACGTAGCGGACGAAGCCGCTGCAGTCGAGGCCCGAATCCGGCGAGTTGCCGCCCCAGCGATAGCGCACGCCGATCATGTTCAGCGCGCCGACGACGACGTCGCCTGCCTTGCCCGCCATGCCGGCGAGGAACGACTTCGCGCCGCCGCCCGACGGCTGCGCGCTGGTCTGCTGGGCGGAGGAACTCGACCCGATTTGAGTCGAATTCGTGACATTCTGGTTAAAACTGCTGACTTCGTCGGCGAACGCGCCGGGAGCTGCTGCGAACAGGGCGCCGATGAACAGCCCGGCGATGGTGCGCGCGCATGCCTGGGTCAGGGATCGATGCTGCATTGGTCGATGGAATGTGCTTAAAAATCAGCTGATTGGCGGAAAATTTCGGTCGATACTAGCCAGCGCGTAATCGTTTGTCAAAACAAATTAAAAAATACAATCGAGATGGTCAGACCATTGGACGCCTATCACGCTTTCCAGACCGCTTTCAACAGCTTTTGTGTGTAAGGATGTGACGGTCTGGTGAAGATGTCGGTCACGTCTCCCGACTCGACGACGGCGCCGTCCTGCATCACCGCGACGCGGTGCGCCATCGCGCCGATCACCTCGAGGTCGTGGCTGATGAATACATAGCCGAGGTTGTATTTCTGTTGCAAATTCGCGAGCAGTTTCAGCACCTGCTGCTGGATCGACACGTCGAGCGCGGAAGTCGGCTCGTCGAGGATCAGGATGCGCGGCTCCAGCACCAGCGCGCGTGCGATCGCGATCCGCTGGCGCTGCCCGCCCGAGAACTCGTGCGGGTAACGGTGCAGCACCGTGCGATCGAGGCCGACTTCGCGCAGCACCGCGAGCGACTTCGCGCGGCGCGCATCGGGTGTCATTTCCGGGCGATGCAGTTCGAGCCCCTCGCCGACGATCCGTTCGATCGTGTGACGCGGAGAAAGCGAACTGAACGGATCCTGAAAGACGACCTGCATGTTCGAGCGCAGCGCCGTCCGTTCGCGGCCGCGATAGGTCGACAGCGCGCGCCCCTGGAATTCGATCTCGCCGCCGGCCGTCTTCTGCAGCCCGAGCAGCGCCATCGCGAGCGTCGATTTCCCGGACCCCGATTCGCCGACGATGCCGAGCGTCTCGCCCTGCCGCACCGACACCGACACGTCCGCGACGGCCGTCACGGGCACCGTGCCGAACCAGCCGGCGAAGCCCGGCCGCTTGCGCGCGAACTGCACGCTCACATGGCGCGCGTCGAGCACGACGGGCGCGATCGGCATCACCGGCGCGACCGTGCGTTGCGGCCGGCTGTTCAGCAGCCGTTGTGTATACGGATGCTCGGGTTCCGCGAAGATCCGCTCGACCGGCCCGCTCTCGACGAGCCGGCCGTGCTCCATCACCGCGATGCGGTCGGCGAAGTGCCGCACCAGATTCAGGTCGTGCGTGATCAGCAGGATCGCCATCCCGCGCTTTTCCGCTTCCTCGCGCTGCAGTTCCAGCAGCAGGTCGACGATCTGCGCACGGATCGTCACGTCGAGCGCGGTGGTCGGCTCGTCGGCCAGCAACAGCCGCGGCCGGCACGCGAGCGCCATCGCGATCATCGCGCGCTGCCGCTGGCCGCCCGATAACTGGTGCGGGTAGCTGTCGACACGCTTGTCGGGTTCCGCGATGCCCGTACGCGCGAGCAGCGCGATCGCGCGCTTGCGCGCCTCGACGGCCGAGACGCCGTCGTGCAGCACGATCGTCTCGCCGATCTGCACGCCGATCGTATACAGCGGGTTGAGCGCCGTCATCGGCTCCTGGAAGATCATCGCGATGTCCGAGCCGCGCAGCCCGCGCATCTCGCGCTCGCTCTTGGCCGCAAGATCCTGCCCCGCGAAGCGGATCGCGCCGCTCACGTCGGCGTCGCTCAGCAGCCGCAGGATCGACAGCGCGGTCACGCTCTTGCCCGAACCCGACTCGCCGACGAGCGCGACGCGCTCGCCGCGGCCGATCGCAAGCGTCACGTCGTCCACCGCGACCGTGTCGCCGAAGCGCACATGCAGACGTTCGAGCGACAGCAGCGGCTCGTCGTGCGTCGATACGACCGTTTCGCTCATCGCTGGCCTCCCGCCGCGCGCACCGAATCGGCAATCCGCGTGTCGAGCGCGTTGCGCAGCGCGTCGCCCATGAAGGTCAGCAGCAGCAGCGTCGTGACCAGCACGCCGAACGTCGACAGCGAGATCCACCATGCGTCGAGGTTGCCCTTGCCCTGCGCGAGCAGCTCGCCGAGGCTCGGCGTCGGCGGCGGCACGCCGAGCCCGAGGAAATCGAGGCTCGTCAGCGCGAGGATCGCGCCGCTCATCCGGAACGGCAGGAACGTGATCACCGGCGTGAGACTGTTCGGCAGCACGTGGCGCCAGATGATCTGCCAGTTCGTGAGCCCCATCGCGCGCGCCGCGCGCACGTAGTCCTGCGTGCGGTTGCGCAGGAATTCCGCGCGCACGTAATCGGCCAGCCCGATCCAGCCGAACAGCGACAGCAGCACGATCAGCAACAGGAAGCTCGGCTCGAAGATCGACGCGAAGATGATCAGCAGGTACAGCTCGGGCAGCGAACTCCAGATCTCGATCAGCCGCTGCCCGACGATGTCGATGCGACCGCCGAAGAAGCCCTGGACGGCGCCGGCGGCGATCCCGAGCAGCGTGCCGATCACGGTCAGGATCAGCCCGAACTCGACCGACACGCGGAACCCGTACACGAGCCGCGCGAGCAGGTCGCGCCCCTGCGCATCGGTGCCGAGCCAATTCTGGCGCGACGGCGGCGCCGGGTTCGGCACGTTCGAGAAGTAGTTCAGCGTGTCGTAGTAATAGCGGTTCGGCGGGTAGACGACGAAGTTACCGGGCGCCTCGAGCCGCTTGCGGACATACGGATCGAGATAGTCGGCCGGCGTCGGGAAATCGCCGCCGAAGGTCGTCTCCGGGTACGCATGGAACAGCGGGAAATAATATTGACCGTCATAGCGCACGACGAGCGGCTTGTCGTTCGACCACAGCGGCGCCGCGAGGCTCGCGGCGAACGCGACGACGAAGATCACGAAGCTCCAGTAGCCGAGGCGCTGCTGCCGGAAGCGCTGCCATACACGGCGCGCGGGCGACGGCGACACACGCGCGCGCGCCACGTCGATGCGGGACGACACGACGGCCCGGTTCATCGCGCACCTCGCCCGGTGACGCCGGGCATGCAGACGGACGGTTTCATGTCAGCGCTCCAGGTTGTCGAATTGAATGCGCGGATCGACCCACACATAACAAAGGTCGGAAATCAGCTTGGTCGCGAGCCCGATCAGCGTGAACAGGTACAGCGTGCCGAGCACGACCGGGTAATCGCGCCGCACGACCGACTCGTACGACAGCAGCCCGAGGCCGTCGAGCGAGAACAGTGTCTCGATCAGCAGGCTGCCCGTGAAGAACGCGCCGATGAACGCGGCCGGGAAACCGACGATCAGCGGCAGCATCGCATTGCGGAACACGTGCTTCCATAGCACGCTGCGCTCGGAGAGCCCCTTCGCGCGCGCGGTCAGCACGTATTGCCGGCGGATCTGGTCGAGAAATGCATTCTTCGTGAGCATCGTGATGACCGCGAAGCTGCCGACGACCGACGCCGTGATCGGCAGCGCGATGTGCCACAGGTAGTCGAGCACCTTGCCGGCGAGCGACAGCTCGGCGAAGTTGTCCGACGTGAGCCCGCGCAGCGGAAAGAGCTGCCAGAACGAGCCGCCGCCGAACAGCACGAGCAGCAGCACGCCGAGCACGAAGCCCGGGATCGCATAACCGACGAGCACGACGAGGCTCGTCGCGACGTCGAACGGCGAACCGTTGCGCACGGCCTTCGCGATGCCGAGCGGCACCGATATGAGGTATGTGAGGAAGAACGTCCAGAGCCCGATGCTGATCGACACGGGCAGCTTCTGCACGATCAGCGACCACACGCTCTGGTGGCGGAAGTAGCTGTCGCCGAGATCGAAGCGCGCAAAGCGCTTCAGCATCAGCCAGTAGCGCTCGAGCGGCGGCTTGTCGAAACCGTACAGCGCCTTGAGCTGCGCGAGCTGCTGCGCGTCGACGCCGGTGTGCGCACGCATCCCGAACGGCACCGCGCCCTGCTCCGTCGCGCCCTTGCGCAGTTCCTGCACGGCCTGCTCGACCGGGCCGCCCGGCACGAACTGGATCACCGCGAACGTGAGGGTCAGCACGCCGACGAGCGTCGGGATCATCAGCAGCAGGCGTTTGAGGATGTAGCTCCACATAGGGCGTCGACTCGTGATCGGTAGGCTGGGTTGGACGAAGGGCCGGCGCGCGTCAGTGAGCGGGCTTCGCCCACCAGGTCGACACGACCCAGCCCTCGGCCGAATAGTACAGCGGCAGCGTCTGCGGATAGGCGAGCGTGCGCTTGTACGCGATCCGGTGCGTCGTGCTGTACCACTGCGGGACCGCGTAGTAGCCGTGCATCAGCACGCGGTCGAGCGCGTGCGTCGCGTCGAGCAGCTCGTCGCGCGTCTGCGCGGTGCCGAGCGCGTGCAGCAGCGCATCGACGGCCGGCGACTTCAGCCCGATGATGTTGTCGGAGCCCGGTTCGTCGGCGAACTTGCTGCCGTAGCGCGAGAACTGCTCGGCGCCCGGCACCTGCACGCCCGGCAAGCGGACCGTCGTCATGTCGTAGTCGAACGCATCGAGGCGCTTTTGCAGCAGCGCATAGTCGGCCGTGCGAAAGCGTGCGTCGATGCCGAGCTTTGCAAGATTGCGCTGGTACGCGGTCACGACGCCTTCCATCGCGCCGCCCGCATCGTCGAGGATCTCGAACGTGAACGGCTCGCCCTTCGCATTGCGCAGCGCGCCGTCGCGATAGGTCCACCCTGCTTGCGCGAGCAGCGCGCGCGCCTTCAGCAGGTTCGCGCGCAGCGAGCCCGGCGGGTCCGTGTCCGGCTGCGTGACCATCGGGCCGAACACCGCCGGGTCGAGCTGCGCGCGCAGCGGCTCCAGCAGCTTCAGCTCGCCTGCGCCCGGCGTGCCGGTCGCCTGCAGGTCGGTGTCGGCGAAATAGCTGTCGAGACGCGCGTAGGCGCTGTAGAACAGCTGCCGGTTCAGCCATTCGAAGTCGAATGCGAGATCGAGCGCCTGGCGCACGCGCGCGTCGCGAAACAGCGGCCGGCGCAGGTTCATGAAGAAGCCCTGCATGCCCGCGCCGTTGTGCTGGCGGAATTCGCGCTTGACGAGCTCGCCGCTGTCGAAACGCTTGCCGACGTCGCGTCGCACCCAGTTGCGCGCGATGTACTCGACGAGCACATCGTATTCGCCGGCCTTGAACGCCTCGAGCCTCGCGACGCCGTCGCCGTACAGCTTGTAGACGATTCGCTCGAAGTTGTGAGTGCCGACCCGCACCGGCAGGTCGCGCCCCCAGTAGTCAGGGTTGCGCCGGTAAGTGATCGTGCGACCGTTGTCGTAGTGCTCCATCAGGTACGGGCCGCTGCCGATCGGCCGCTCGAACGCGAGCTGGTCGAACGGGATGCGCGAGCCGTCCGCGCGCAATCCCCACTTGCGCGAGAACACGGGCACGCCGCCGGCGATCAGCGGCAGTTCGCGATTCGCGCTGCGGAACTCGAAGCGCACGGTGGCCGGATCCACGACCACGGCCTTCGCGATCTCAGCGAAATACGCGCCGAACTGCGGCGCGGCCAGCTTGCTCTTCAGCGTGTCGAACGAAAACTTGACGTCGTCGGCCGTAACGACGTCGCCGTTCGAGAAGCGTGCGCGAGGATTCAGGTGGAACGTGACGGAGCGGCGATCGGGCGCGATGTCGATATCGTCGGCAAGCAGCCCGTACGCCGACGCCGGTTCGTCCGAGCTGCCCGTCGCCAGGCTCTCGAACAGCATGTCGATGCCCGGCGCGGGGTTGCCGCGCATCGTGAACGGATTGAACTTGTCGAACGACGTCAGCCGGTTCGGGTTCGCGAGCACGAGCGTGCCGCCCTTCGGCGCATTGGGGTTGACGTAGTCGAAATGCTTGAAGCCTGGCGGATACTTCGGCTCGCCGTACTGCGCGATGGCGTAGGCCGCGTGCGCGGCCGTCGCGGCCAGCGCCGCCTGCATCGCAAACACCGCGGCAACGCGGCCGGCGGCCCGTGCGGCACGCAGCGCGGCGAAGCGGACGCGCGCGGTGGCGGCCCGGGGCGAACCCTTCGTCATAGAGGCCCTGTCGGTCGAATGAGGGTAGTAACGTGTGACGATTCTACCCATTCAATCCTTCGAGCCCAAAGAAAACCGCCACGCGGGCGGTTTCTTCACGAACGGACAGCGCGCCCGCGTCACGCGGGCGCAGCGTGTCGATCAGCGCCAGCCGTTGTGGCGGCCATGATCCCAGTGACCACGATCGCGGTCGCCACCCCAGCCGCGGCCATGGTGGCGATACCACTCGTCGCGGCCCCAGTAGCGGCGGCCGTCCCAGTAGCGATCGCCGTGCCAGCCGAGCACGATCGCCGGCGCCGGCGCATAGACGGGCGCAGGTGCATACACGGGCGCCGGCTGATAGATGACCGGCGGCGGCGGCGCATACACGGGCGCGGGCGCGACGTAAACCGGTGCCGGCACGCCGACGTTGATCCCGACATTGACTCCCGCCATTGCTGCGCCCGACACGAGCAAGGCCGTCATACCGGTCAAGAGCGAGGCAACACGCAAGGTCTTCATGGATTCCTCTTCTGGTTGTGTCATGTGTGATTCGACTATAGCGGCAAGCACCTTCCCCGCATATTTCAAGTTTGTAAGAACTGATGCGCGGCATCGCAACGGGAAGCGTGCGCTAACGTCTTGTAACAATCGACGCCTGCCCGGGCCCGCCCTCGTCCAGCCGGCTGCCGAACCCCGTCCGGCTCGCGCTTGTGCGCCCCGGCGCGTCCATCGTCGTCTCGCCATTGAGCGTCTTGCGCGGCGCGGCTGCAACAAAGCAAAAAGGCGGCACTTGCGTGCCGCCTTTTCTTCATCAACGCGCGCGGATATCGAACCCGGCGCCGCGCCGCCGCTCAGCGCGACATCATGTTCATGCTGACGTTGTGCATCACCCACAGCGTGCCGACGATCAGGATCGCCGCGGTCAGCACCGTGTAGCTGAATGCCATCACGTTCCAGCGCTGGCCCGACGAACCGTTCATGTGCAGGAAGTACACGAGGTGCACGACGATCTGCACGAACGCGAGCACGGCGAGCGCGATCAGCGACGCATGCGGCGACAGCACGCCGCCCATCACGAGGCCGAACGACGCGGCCGTGAGCAGCACCGACAGGACGAAGCCGGCGACGTAGCCGCCGACACTGCCGTGCCCTTCTTCGAGTTGAGACGAATGCGAATGGGCCATTTAGATCACGCTCGCGAGATAGACAAAGGAAAACACGCAGATCCACACGATGTCGAGGAAGTGCCAGAAGAGGCTCAGGCACGTCAGGCGCCGCAGGTCGCGATCGGTCAGGTCGCCGCCGCGGAACACGATCTGCCCTGGGAGCACGATCATCCACAGCAGGCCGGCCGTCACGTGCAGCCCGTGCGTGCCCACCAGCGTGAAGAACGCCGACAGGAACGCGCTGCGCTGCGGGCCGGCGCCCTCCGCGATCAGGTGCGAGAACTCGCGCAACTCCATCGCGAGAAACGCCGCGCCGAGCACGAACGTCACCGCCAGCCACGCGAGCAGCGCACCGCGCCTCTGCTTGTACGCGGCGAGCATCGCGAACCCGTACGTGATGCTCGACAGCAGCAGCGCGGCGGTTTCCACCGCGACGCCCGGAATGTCGAACAGGTCTTTCGCGGTCGGCCCGCCCGCATACTGTTGACCAAGCACCGCGAACGTCGCGAACAGCGCCGCGAAGATCACGCAGTCGGTCATCAGGTACAGCCAGAAACCGAACACCGAATGCGACGGCGGATGGTCGTCGTGCTCAAGCAGGGTTGCGCTCAAGGTTTTCTGCAACATCAGTTGGCCTCCAGTTCCACATCGTCGACACGCGCAGGCACGCGCTTGGTCGGCTGCTTGTCTTCGATCTTCCGCACCGTCGACGCGGGGATGTAATAGCCGTCGTTATCGCGCGAGCTGTAGATCACCAGCGTCGCGACGATCCCGACGAGCCCGGCGATCGCGAGCCACCAGATGTGCCACACCAGCGCGAAGCCGAGCACCAGGCTGAAAATCGCGACCACGAGGCCCGCGCAGGTATTCGACGGCATGTGAATGTCGCGGATCGACGCCGGGTTCGGCCGGCCTTCGCCGCGCGTCTTCATGTCCGCATACGCGTCGAGCGTGCGCACCTGCGGGATCACCGCGAAGTTGTAGTCGGCCGGCGGCGACGAGGTCGCCCACTCCAGCGTGCGGCCGCCCCACGGGTCGCCCGTCGTGTCGCGGTACTCGGGCAGGTTGCGGTTGCGGATGCTGACCACCAGTTGCAGCAGCTGGCACGCAATGCCGATCGCGATCAGCACGGCGCCGAACGCGGCGACCAGCAGCCACGGATGCCAGGCCGGGTTGTCGTAGTGGTTGAGCCGGCGCGTCATGCCCATGAAGCCGAGCACGTAGAGCGGCACGAACGCGACGTAGAAGCCGACCTGCCAGAACCAGAACGCCGCCTTGCCGAGCTTCTCGTTCAGCTTGAAGCCGAACGCCTTGGGGAACCAGTAGTTGAAGCCCGCGAGATAGCCGAACAGCACGCCGCCGATGATCACGTTATGGAAGTGCGCGATCAGGAACAGGCTATTGTGCAGCACGAAGTCCGCGCCGGGAATCGCCATCATCACGCCGGTCATGCCGCCGAGCGTGAACGTGACCATGAAGCCGATCGTCCACAGCACGGGCGTCGTGAATTCGATCCGGCCGCGATACATCGTAAACAGCCAGTTGAACACCTTCACGCCGGTCGGGATCGCGATGATCATGGTCATGATGCCGAAGAACGCGTTCACGTTCGCACCCGAGCCCATCGTGAAGAAGTGATGCAGCCACACGAGGAACGACAGCACCATGATCGCGCAGGTCGCGTACACCATCGTCTTGTAGCCGAACAACGGCTTCTTCGCGAACGTCGCAATGACTTCCGAGAAGATGCCGAACGCCGGCAGGATCAGGATGTACACCTCCGGGTGGCCCCACGCCCAGATCAGGTTCAGGTACAGCATCGCGTTGCCGCCGGCTTCGTTCGTGAAGAAGTGCATGCCGAGGTAACGGTCGAGGCCGAGTAGCGCGAGCGTCGCGGTCAGGATCGGGAACGACGCCATGATCAGCACGTTCGTGCAGAGCGCAGTCCACGTGAACACCGGCATCTTCAGCAGCGTCATGCCCGGCGCGCGCATCTTGATGATCGTCACGAAGAAGTTCACGCCGGTCAGCAGCGTGCCGACGCCCGAGATCTGCAGCGCCCACAGGTAGTAGTCGACCCCCACCCCCGGGCTGAACTGCAGCTCCGACAGCGGCGGGTATGCGAGCCAGCCCGTCTGCGCGAATTCGCCGATCACGAGCGAGATGTTGATCAGGATCGCGCTGACGGCCGTCATCCAGAAGCTCAGCGAGTTGATGAACGGGAATGCGACGTCGCGCGCGCCGATCTGCAGCGGCACGATCAGGTTCATCAGGCCGACCATGAACACCATCGCCATGAAGAAGATCATGATCACGCCGTGTGCCGTGAAGATCTGGTCATAGTGATGCGGCGGCAGGTAGCCGGGCGCGTTGTACGCGAGCGCGAGCTGCATGCGCATCATGATCGCGTCCGCGAAGCCGCGCAGCAGCATGATCAGCGCGACGATGATGTACATCACGCCGAGTTTCTTGTGGTCGACTGTCGTCAGCCATTCCGTCCACAGCCATTTCCACCGGCCGGTGATCGTCAGCGCGGCGAGAATGCCCAGCACGGCCAGCCCCATGAAGGCGCCTGCCACCATGATGATGGGCTGATCGAACGGGATTGCCGATAGTGTGAGTTTGCCGAACATGCGTTACCCCTTCGTGCCGCAGGCGGCGTCCTTCAGGTCGAGGACGTGGCCATCGTTGTATTTCGCGATGATGTTGTGGAAGAGCCGCGGATCGACCGACGAGAAGTAGCGCACGGGCGCCTTCTCGCTCGGCTGTGCGACGGTTCCGTACACGGTCGCGTCGAGCCGGTCCGGCGACGCCTTCACCTTCTGCACCCATGCGTCGAACTGTTCGCGCGGCTCGGCGAGCGTGCGGAACTTCATGTCGGAGAAACCGCGGCCGCTGAAGTTGGCGGACGTGCCCGCGTAGTTGCCGGGCTCGTCGGCGATCAGGTGCAGGCGCGTCTGCATGCCGGCCATCGCGTAGACCTGGCCGCCGAGCTGCGGGATGAAGAACGAGTTCATCACCGAATCCGACGTGATGCGGAAGTTCACCGGCGTGCCCACCGGAATCGCGAGCTGGTTCACCGACGCGATGCCGAGTTCCGGATAGATGAACAGCCACTTCCAGTCGAGCGCGACGACCTCGACGTCGATCGGCTTCACCGACGACTCGAGCGGCTTGTACGGGTCGAGCTCGTGCGTGGTCTTCCACGTGAGCACGCCGAGGAACAGGATGATCAGCGTCGGCACCGTCCAGATCACGACTTCGACCGCGGTCGAGTGCGACCAGTTCGGCGCGTACGTTGCGTTGCGATTCGATGCGCGGTAACGCCACGCGAACCACAGCGTGAGCAGGATCACCGGCACGACGACGATCAGCATCGCCCAGGTGGACGTCGCGATCAGCGCCTTTTCGGCTGCACCTACGCTTCCTTTCGGATTTAGTACATCTAAATTACAGCCTGACAGGCTCAGTGCCGCGCCGATTGACATCAGCGCCGACCAGCCTCTTGAAGCTCTTGTTTTCATCACACAGCCCGAGGGTCATTGAATCCGTTTGCGTATGCCCGATGCGCATTCGATTCACGAAAGTGGCCGAATCATACGTCGCGCGGGTGCGATGAAAAACCGGTGGATGCGGCAAATCATCATTGCAAAATCTGCCGTGAGACACATTGTCGCGGGGCAATTTCACGCACCCGGAAGCGGGCCCGGCGCCGCATGCGCCGGACCGCGATAGATGTGTGCGCAACGACCGCATCGCCGTGCGATACGCCCCGCCCTCGCGGCGTGCCTCGATCAGCCGTGCGTCGCTGCCATGAACGACGGCTGCGCGTGCGCGGGGCCGTCCCACGCCGGCACCTTCGAATGGCTGGCTTCGTCGATCAGCTTGCCGACGGTCGGATCGATCGCGTCGGTGAACGGTTTCGGATCGATGCCGATCGCCAGCACGATCAACGCGAGCGACGCGAACATCGCGATCTCGCGACGGTTCAGGTCGGCGAGCTTCGCGATCCGCTGGCTCGCGACCTTGCCGAACACGACGCGCTTGAGCATCCACAGCGTGTACGACGCGCTGAGGATCAGCGTCAGCGCCGCGATTGCGCCGATCCAGAAGTTGAAACGGATCGCGCCCATGATGACCATGAACTCGCCGACGAACCCCGACGTGCCCGGCAGGCCGACGTTGGCCATCGCGAACAGCAGCGTGAAGGCCGCGAAACGCGGCATCACGCCCGCCACACCGCCGTACGCGGCGATCTCGCGCTGCTTCGTGCGATCGACGAGCACGTTCACGCACAGCAGCATCGCGCCCGCGACGAAGCCGTACGACACGAGCTGCACGATCGCGCCTTCGACGCCGATCCGGTTGAACAGGAACAGCCCGAGCGTGACGATGCCCATGTGCGCGACCGTCGAGTACGCGAGCAGCTTGCCGAGATCGGTCTGCGCGAGCGCGATCAGGCTCGCATAGACGATCGCGAACAGCGACAGCGCGATCACGGCCGGTGCGAAGAAGTGGCTCGCGTCGGGCGTGATCGGCAGCGCGAAGCGCAGGAACCCGTAGCCGCCGAGCTTGAGCATCGCGAGCATCAGCGCGGCGCCCGTCGGCCCATCCGTGTACACGTCGCTCAGCCACGTGTGGACCGGCCACATCGGCACCTTGACCGCGAACGCGGCGAAGAAGCCGAGGAACACCAGCAACTGCGGTGCGAAACCGAGCTGCAGCGTGCGCCACACGGCCATGTCGAACGTATGCGACTGCGCGTACAGGTACAGCATCGCCATCAGCAGCAACAGCGAGCCGGCGAACGAGATGAAGAAGAACTTCACGGCTGCGTACACGCGGCGCTCGCGCCCCCACGTGCCGATCAGCAGGTAAAGCGGGATCAGCGTCGCCTCGAAGAAGATGAAGAACAGCAGCCCGTCCTGTGCGACGAACACGCCGACCATCAGCCCCGACAGGATCAGGAACGACGCGTAGTACTGCGCGACGCGCACCGTGACCGACTCCCACGACGCGACCACCACCACGAGTGTCGTGAATGCGGTCAGCACGACGAGCCACAGCGACGCGCCGTCGATGCCGACCCGCCATCCCGAATTGAACGCCGCCAGCCAGTTACGGCTTTCGACGAACTGCATCGCGGCCGAATGCGCATCGAAACCGGCAACCAGCGGGACGACGGCGACCAGCCCCGCCAGCGCGCCAGCGAGCGCGATCAGTCGCGTCCGGCGTGGATGACGGTCGGAACCGGCGCGCAGCAGGCACGCGCCAAACAGGATCGGAACCCAGATGGCCAGGCTCAGGAAGGGGAAATAATGCATGTCAACAAGGCCTTGATGAGGTCGCGCACTGCGTCGGGGACAGGCGATACGAAAGGAACGAAATCGAATAGACAGATAGATTTCGTGAATCGCCAATGTTGGCAAAATGTAAAGCGGTATCACGTGAAAACTTGACGCCGCTCAAGCGCAATCGGGTTAACCAGCATAAGGCGATCGATTATTTTTTGCAGCGCAGCAGCGCGTCGATTTTCTGCGCAGGCGCAGAATGCTGATTTTTATGAGTAATTTTTCGTATTGCGCGTTGGGGGATGTCGTGAAAATCGACGCAGCGCCGCAATTTTGACGCCGATGCATCATTTCCGAGCGCTGGAGCACGATGGTTGGAACCGTGCCGGAGTGCGATCGCGCGGTGCCTCCGGCCTTACACCGATGCTTTCATTTTTATTTCGATTGATCGTGCTCGATGCAGGTCGGGCAAATGGCCGCTCCACCCTTCGGCGTCGCGGCAGGCACCGCGTCGATCATGTGCCCGGCCACGCTAGCGCCGATGACTCAGACGATCCCATACGCGCATCGTCACCGCGCGATAGTGGTTGTGTTGTGCGGGAAAATGGACGAAGCGGCTGTCGCGCGTGGCATAGACCGGCGATGACGCGAGCGTCATCGCATCGACGATATGGTGCGCATCGATCATGCGACTTGCGGCGGGCAGCGCCGACTTCGACGACTGCGTCGTGACGATCGCATCGTAAACCGTATGCGACATCCGGCAGCGCGTGCAGGTCGAACACGACGGAGAACGGGTCGAGCACCAGCAGCAATGCGCCCGGCTCCATCGCGACGAGCTGCGCGACGATCGCGTGGTACTTGTGCAGGACCTGCCGGCGCTCGCCATACACGTGCATGCCGTCGACCGTCGACCGTCGCATGCCGGTAGCCGTGCAGCCGCGCGTAACGCTCGTGGTTGTCGACAAGTCCGTCGGCAGGTCGATGAGAGAGGACTGTCAGAACGAAATGCGGGCTGGCCAGGAGCGTCACCTTGAGTCGCGCCAATCGATACGCGATATGTAGCGCGTTACCGCCGCTCAAGTCGAGCACGCATTGCCTGACTGGCTGCCTCGGCCAATTCCGCCTGCGGATGAAATCCGGCTGCATCGCGTGTGTTGTGCGTGGATGCAGCGGAAAAAGAAAAAGCCCCGCAAGTCCAAGAACTTGCGGGGCTTTGTCACCGCTTTTGGCGGAGACGGAGACCGCCAAAACCGCATGCAACGCCATCCAACCCAACCCAACTATTCTTTTAATTTTCAATATATTGCGCCGTCCAACGATCCAATTTACCCTATCGCCATCCAACCCCATCCAGCGCTTGCTGATGGGCTAAATGATGGGCCAAAAGAACGATGCTAACCGACAAACAAGCAAAAGCAATGAAGCCGGGCGACAAGCCGGTTTTTGATGGAAAGGTGACGGGACTGTTGCTGACACCGTCCAAATCTGGCTGCAAATGGACCTTGCGCTTCACTAGTCCGATCACCGGCAAGCGGCGAGACGCCGGTCTCGGCACGTATCCTGAAACGCCAATTGCCGAAGCTCGCGAAAAGGCGCTCGCCATGCGCAAGCTCATCGACAGCGGCGAAGATCCGATCGACCAGCGCAACCGGGAACGCGAAGCGGCCACGGTCGCGGCAGCCGCGCTCACGTTCGAGAAAGCATCTCGAAAGGTTCATGAAGAACTCAAGCCAGGCTGGAAGAACGAGAAACATGCCGCGCAATGGATCAGCACGCTCGAAACCTACGTCTTTCCCAAACTGGGGAACCGCAAGCTTGACGCAATCTCCCCCGGAGACTGCGCAGACGTGCTTCGCCCAATCTGGTTGACGAAGGCGGAAACAGCCAGCCGTACCCGGCAACGAATGCACGCAGTAATGCAGTGGGCGTGGGCGCACGGTCACATCACGGCAAACCCTATTAGCGTCGTGGACCACCTCCTCCCCAAACAGTCCAGCAAACCGGAGCACCAGCCTGCGATGCCATGGCAGCAAGTGCCCAAATTCATCTCCGCTCATCTTGTCGACTACAAGCCCGGCGACAGCACGCGTGCCGCATTGCTATTCCTGATCCTGACGGCGACTCGCAGTGGAGAAGTCCGCGGTGCGATTTGGGATGAGTTCGATTTGTATGCGGGTATCTGGAACATTCCGGCTGCCCGCATGAAGTCCAAAGAACCGCATCGGGTTCCGCTGTCGAAACACGCCCTGCTGCTCGTCAAAGCCATCAAGGAACGTCAGGTGCACGACACCCTCGTTTTTCCGTCTCCTCGGGAAAAGGTGTTGAGCGACATGACGCTGACTGCGCTTCTCCGTCGTGTCAAAGCCGAAAGCGACACGCCTGAGCGCTTTGCCACTGCTCATGGTTTCCGTTCCAGCTTTCGGGATTGGGCGAGCGAGCACGGTTACGCACGCGACCTCGCCGAGCGCGCGCTCGCTCATACCGTTGCGAACAAGGTCGAAGCTGCGTACCACCGAACAGATCTGCTAGAACAGCGACGTCCACTCATGGAAGCGTGGGCGCAGCACGTCTATTCCAGCTGACATCAACTTGCCAAATGGAAGGAGATAAAGGGTTACAGGCAGGGTGGGCCCGCAACCCTTTGCGTTTCTCAGATTAAGCATCTAGTAGCCCTATCTCAACGCATGTCCAACGCCCTGGCGTAGGCGCTGGCACCTGAAGAACCTCACATGCTCTCCGAATGTCGGTGCCAAGAATTCCCTATATTTCACGGACACACACGATCGGCGCGATTCACACCTCGTCGAATAGTCGTTCGCGATCGCATAAAGTCCTGGCGTTAGGCATCGGCACCCGCGCTGTTCTCAGCAATTCGCATTTTCGTTCAATCATAGCCTGCGCTTCGGCTGCAAGACTCATAAAAACCCGGGTGTAACAAACCCCATTAATTACGAAAACCTTTCATTTATTTGGCTTGCATGTTGCGAAAAAATCGACTGCCCGCGAGCGCAATTTGTTGTTGACGAGCACCTAATTCTGGGCGCACTGTTTTTAACCTCACCGTCGTGCCCGCTCGGCGCGATGCCGAGAAAAACAAAATGATTGCGGGGACGATGTTGAGAGAGCATCAAGCCAGACGGGAGCACCTTACGATATATCTCGTCAAGGACGCAAAACTGCCTGATGAGCAGATCGTTAAGATCGACCGGGCGAAGTCACCCTACGATCTAAAAATCAGCGAGGGAGTCGCTCGCCTTTACGCCAAGAAGAGCTCGCGCCCGAAATTGCCCGACTGGGCTCCATTTCTCGTTCTCAACCAAGACGTGCCGCCCGACCTTTTCGAAGGTACACGTTCCGAGGGGGCCGTCCTGCTAGTCCAGCACGCCGGCGCGCTTTTCGCGCTGTCGTTCGGGATGGGACACCACCTCATAAACCTGGATTTGGTCGAGCGCGACTTCGGATTGCGCGTAACGCTCAATTCGATCGATCCACTAAAACTCCGCAGCCTCGACAAAGCGAGCCACGAAGTAAATCCGTTACACGTACGGAGCCAGAGCGCACGAGACGCCGACATATTCGATTTGAACATCGACCCGGAACTCGACATGGTCCATGCAGTCACCGGAACATCAGAGGTCGCAGTTTTCGGCGAACACATCAGCGGCCGCGACGCGTTGACAATCAATCCGCCGGCGACCCTAGACGACCTTCCAAAGATATTAGCCGAGGCGCTCACCCGCCGGAACAGGCCTTTGCCCGAGCGATTCGCCTGGATCGACAATGTCCATCGAGTCCGCGATTCGACGATGATCGAATGTCTTGACGACGCGCTCACCGACGCCTTGCGATCAGATCCCAGGCCGGAAAATCTCTGGCTTGGGGAGCCGGAGATCGTGGACTGGGAAATGCAGACCGGCTACTCGTTCGACCAGCGGTCAAGGACGGCGCGCCACCGTACGCTGCAAGTCGACCAGTTACTCGAATACATCGCCGAGCAAGGAGAAAAGCCAAGCGCGGCGCTACTGCGGTCCATCTCGGTACACGTGAATGACGCGAATTATCAATCGATCAAGAGCTGGACCGCCTATCGGTGCCTCTATGCGGAACTTCCGATGGGTAAGGAAACGTTCATTCTGCGCAATGGGCTGTGGTACGAAGTCAGCAGGAAGTTTGCCGACGAAATCGACTCCTACTTTAAGCGCCTCGATGCCGAGCCAGTGAAGATGCCTGATTACCAACATGCCAATGAGGGTCTGTACAACGAGAGCGTAGCAAAAGAGAATGCTGGATATGAACTGCTAGACAAGAAAAATATCTCGTTCGGCAACGCCTACGACAAGATCGAATTTTGCGATCTCGTGCACGATGGTCGCGACCTGATCCACGTGAAGTTGTATCGGAGTTCTGCAACACTCAGCCACCTCTTCGCTCAGGGGAGCGTCTCAGCGGAGACGTTCATGCGACACGAACAGTTTCGGGTCAAGCTCAACGAAAAGCTCCCTGCCACGATTAAGCTCCACGACCCTCTCGCCCGTCCAAAGGCGGAGAACTATCGGATCGTCTACGCCATCGCAACCACGAAGGAGCTTCCGAAGGACTTGCCGTTCTTTTCAAAAATCACCCTCAAAAACGCAATCATTGGCTTGAACGGGCTTGGCTTTCAAGTCGCGCTCGCGCGCATCGACATCGATCCTGACTTCCTGAAAACCGCAAACTACAAGCCTGCCCGCAATGCGGTGGGATCGGCGAACTCCGCAGTACCGCGACGAAGCACCACGCGGCGAGGGGGCACTCAAGCGCCACCCACGCCCCCGCCTGCCGCATGAATTTCGCCACGGGCCGCCCTCAAGGTGGACATCGAACGTCTGCGGCAAGCGATGAGGCCTTCCTTCCGTCGCATCGATGCGCGGCATGGGCTACGGCAGCACGCGGTGCCCATAATTCTCGGCATCGTCAGAAAACCCTGGCGACGGTTATAGGTTCTTGAGCTTCCCCTGGAATTTCGCCTTCCAGCAAGTCGCATATAAACTCGACCCAAAGCAAGGAAGGAAGATATGTTCGAAGAATACGGCCACATAAATGCGCGCCTCTGGAAGGCGAAAAATCGAGAGAACCCTACCTACATGACGCTCGTATGACTAGTCAGCCCATCGTCTTAGATTCGCTCCAACTCAAACGGATCGAAGCGGTCCACCGAGGATTTCTCTATCAGCACCTCTACGCAGCCGGCTGTCTGTTGTTAGCTTCGGGCTCTGGCTCCTCTGCTGTCATCGTCGAAGCCGACGAAGATATCGAAATTGTTCTTCCCGACCGACACATCTACGTGCAGGTGAAAACCCGCTCGGAACCGCTGACGGAAGGCGACATCACGGGGGCCATCCAACGATTTACGCAACTCCGGCAAGAACATGAGAACGGAAGCCGGACGGGCGGGGCGTCGTTCGTAATCGTTGCCAATGTTCAACCAGGCCCTAAGCTGGCCGGGCGTATTAAAAGTGAAAATTGGCCAGTTGATACAACGATCCATTGGCCAGGAAGTGCGCCAACGGATAGCACCCTCCCTTCGCCGTGGATTGACGTACCCGAGGGCCTCACGGCTTGCGCCACAATAGCAGCAGCGCTGCCGTTCGGCTCGCTTACTCCGGAAACCCTCGTTTGGAAATTGGCGGGACTGGCGATGGCAGCTGCGGCAGGGATGCCGCCGCGAGTCGACCATACTTTTCAGGCGAGGGAACTACCGGACCTCTTTGAACAACTGGCCATGCAGCTTCAGGATTTTCCGGCTCCGCCCCCTCACTATCGGTCGCAGGAGGCGGAGCCCATGCTTGCATCCGATGCGCGCGTGCGGGTCATCATGGGCTTTTCTGGTTCCGGAAAAACCATGTGGGCTGCGCAGACGGCGCTGCACAGCTCCGCCGCGCTCGCTTATTTCGACGTGGGCGACACACCCGGGCCCGCGGTTGCCACACCACTCGCTCGTGAACTCGCGGGGCGCTTCTTTGGCAAAAGTGGTGGGGCGCTCGGTCGAATTTTGCTGCCAGGCGCGTCCGGTGCCGAGATGCTGCGCGCTATCGGGCTTCGTCTTCAGGCGGATAAGATCGATGCGACTGTTGTCATTGACAATGCACATCGAATCCCGGCAGAAAGCCTACGTGCCCTCGTCCAGCAGATCCCGCAGGCGCATTTCATCTTGCTGGCGCAGCCCGGTGCAACCGTGCAAGAACTGCAAGCCACTCTTGCCATCACACCTGAGCCCTTGTCTGGCTGGACGACAGATACAATTGCTGCGGAGGCTGCAGTTCAAGGTTGCCGCGCGGACTACGCAACATGCGAGCGGCTGCACGTCTTGACCGCAGGGCTGCCGCTCTACGTACAGAACGCTGCACAGATCACCGCTACCCAATACGGTGGAGAACTCAAGCGCTTTTGCGACGACCTTGAAACGCAGACCCATGACACACCGACTGCGCAGGAGATTATTTTGGCGCGAGTGTTCGGCGGTCTGGCTCCCGAGAGCCGAGATACATTGGCGATTCTTTGCCTGGCGGACATTCCTCTGGAACGCGCTGAGGCTGAGAAATTCCTAGAACGAGCCATCAGCCTTGACCGGCGCGGGTTCGCCAGGGTAGTTCGAGCCCTTCGGCCTACCGGCGCAATTGAACTCTTTGGCGGCGACCGCCTAAAAGTCCACGACGCGATGCGGGTACTGGGGCGGGTACACCTTGACGGGCTCGGCCAACGAATCCAACGCGCAGCACAATCCGCGCTCAAAGATGTGCTCCTTGCCTCTATTTTGAGACAGAAGGATCTGGCCAAGCTCTCGCTGTATTTGCAGATTCTCGCGGATCTTGGTGACGTGAAAACACTCGTCGAATTCGCAACCGACGAAATTTTTCACGAGATGGGGTTGATCGAACAAATCTCCGGCATGCTCGAGAAGGCCGCCGCCTCGGACTCAATCGATCCGAAGCAGCGCTTCGCAGCACTCGACGGCTTGGCATTCGGTGACTTCAAACGGAAAGACATCCCAAAGGCGATGGAACGCCTCGCGGAGATGGAGCGTCTAATAAGCCAGCACGGTCTCGACGACGAGCACCGACTTACTGTAGCGATGAAAAACATGAATATCGCCGCGCGTCTCGGTGACGTGGGGCGAGTATTCGACGAAATCGAACGGGTGTCCAAGCTGATGCCGGAGAAGCCGGCACATGTCAGAGTCTTCCGGTACAACACAGCTCACGCTCTCTACAACCTCAAAGAGTACGACGCGTGTGCGCAGATTACGGAGAAGCTGATCGCCGAATATTACGATGTGCTGGGCCTCGAGCTCGGGAATGTAATGCTGCGCAATCCAGAAGAGATTTTTCCGCTGTTAAGGAAAGACGCTGACCACACCGATGATCTCAAGCACCTTGCCGACTGTCTTGATCTACAAGCACACGCTCTGAACAAGATGGATCGGCGCGCGCCGTTCGCCCGTATCCATGCGATGAAGTTCTATTCCATGGCTAACGCACTCGATTCGTTTGTGCGCGTCGGGCAAGACCTTGTCGATGAGTTTGTGGCCCGGAACGACTACATTGGAGCCCGAGAGGTTTTCGAGCGAAACTTACTTCCGACAGTGGTTGGACGAAAATTGGTCTCGCACATGGTCCCCGTGCGAAGCCAGTACGCCGTCGTGCTGGCATATTGCGGCGATCATGATCAAGCCGCCGCTGAGATGGCAAAGCTCGCGCCTTACGAGGCTGGGCTTAGTTTCGAGGGGCAAGCTGAACTCGCCAACCAGAGACGCCTAATCTCCAGACTACGCCAAGACGCGCCGCCTATGCAGTGGGCATTTCCAGCACCAGCACGGAAAATTGGACGCAACGAACGCTGTTACTGCGGTTCGGGGAAGAAGTTCAAACATTGCCACGGAAACCAGTCGTGACCGGGGTCGACGTGACTGATGCGCCCCGCCACTCGGCTATCGAACGGGCGCGTCTGCCGGAGAAGTTCCGCTCATACCTGTGCCGTTTTCTCCGTCAGTGAGCTGAGTCCGCATCTCGCACGAAAGAACATCGAACCGCTGCGGAATATCAGTCTGCCCGCTAGTCCCTGCGTCGACAAATGATTCTATATTCTCGGTCTGTGGGTTATTCTGATCAAGCAGCACGCGAGCATGATCCGGCCCAAGAAAAACTACCGAGAATCCCTTGGGGATATTCGTGCATTCGTACTTCGCGTCGAAGTCGAGCAAGTGTGCAAGTCGATATACCTTGGCCGGCCACGCATCATTTGAGAAGTCCTTGTTCACCCATTTCGCGTAGGACACTAGCACTACGGCCGATAGCAAGAGAAACGCGACCGACTGAATGGGCGGTCCGTTATATTTCTCTTCGCCTGAAAGTTTTAGCTTTACCCATCCGAAGAGGACCAGTGCGTGTATTGCTGCGAATACAGCAACAACCAGTAGAAGAGGATACGCGTACTCGAAGGCTAGCAGTCCGGCCACGATCGCCCTTGTGAAGGGCAAAGCCGAGGCATCTACCGGGAAGACTCCGTTGATCAACGAGGAGGCCTTGCCGGTGCTGAATACGACCAAGGCAGATACCGCAATTGAGGCCGTAAGCTTAGTAAAACCGTACGCCCATAACCGCGTGAAGAACGAACTACGTTCAATGGATACGCCCACGAAGACGGCCGCGAACCCAATCGCCCAAAGTCGTATCGCGAAAAGGTAGTCATCAAGCCATGATCCTTGGCGGCTCATTCCGACAAATATAAGTACGGAGGCCAATACTGCCAACGCACCCACTGCCCACGACTTGTCTCTTTCCTCTGCCTCTTTTTCGTACTCTCTCTGTCGTTTAGCGTCTCGGGCCTCTTTAAGGAGTTCCGCAACGTAATCCTTCAACGTTTCGGTCGGTCGACTATCGTTGTACCCTCGCTTGGAAAAGGAAAGCTCTTCATAAAGCGCCTCCAAATGTTGGCGAGGGTTGCGTGGCTTCTCGAATCGGTACTTCCGCTCAGTCATTTGATTCCCGGCTCTTTCTTGACATTCCCAACACACCCCGTCCGACGAGTGAGGTTTGCGTGACTCAGGATGCAGACCAAGCCACCGACGCGGGATTCAATTTCTTCTCTGCTGGTGTCAGCTGTAGCAAAGACGTCGCCACTCGGCTGATTAGGGTTATGTTACCTCTTCCACTACCGGAATCGGCGAGCGCCCGGTGCTCGACACGAACCGTTGCAATTGATCCCAAGCCGTAAGGTAACGATGCTTCGATACCGCAGCCAATTGGTCGTCGTGCACGGACCTATCCGTCATTTCGTGGGCGGGGCATATCATGAGGTATAAAAGTCATGGATATGCCGATGAAGAAGAAGAGGCAAACCGTAGCGCGTCAGGCAGCGGCCCGCGGGCCGCTGCCTGAGTTGCCCAAGGAACTGCTGGACCAGTTGGTCAAGGGGCCGATGACGCCGACCGAGGTTCAGGATCTGATGCTG